>CAMZHP010000041.1 GCA_947306845.1 uncultured Prevotellaceae bacterium | reverse complement strand
TCCAACAGAGGTGGATTTCATAGATTTATGGAATCCGCCTTTACATGAATCACGGGAACGGAGTTCTTGATTCATTTTCTTCATATGGAATTCATATGGAAGCCTTGATGTCCCCTAATAAATAAAAAGATACTTGTCGTCGGAATATGATAAGAAGAGTTAGTTGCGATTTAACAGCAGTGTTACCACCCATCAACTATATATAGGTACCGATTCCCACCTCAATCCTCAAACCTCAAATAGTGTGGGGAGGCCTGGTTTTCACCAAGACCTCCCCACTGTCATGCGAAAGTATATATAAGTTAGAAAAAACGGATTCTGAGTTGGTCGTAAGTTCGTTGAATGTAAGTTGAAAGTTAGTTGAATGTCAGTCTAATGTGAGTTGATTGTTCGTTTTGTGTTGGTTTTGTGTTGGTTGAGGGCCGTTATGAGAGTTCAGTGAAGTTGATGGGCAGGGTGTATTTCATCTTTACAGGACGGCCGTTCTGCCTGGCGGGAATCCATTTGGGCATCGACTCTACCTTGCTCACCACCTCCTCGTCGAGGATGGAGTTGACGGAGTTCTTCACTTTGACATTGCTGATGGTGCCGTCGTCATTCACATCAAAGGTGACCACTACCTTTCCCTCGACGCCGGTCACTTCAGCCAGTACAGGATAGGTGATGTTTTCCTCAATCCAGCTCAGCAGGGCTTCCTCACCGCCCACAAACTGTGCTTCTTGCTCTTGGGGCTGAATCTTGAATCCGTGGCGGTTCATCCAGGGGTTGCCGAATCCGGGACGGAAGCCCCAGGCGGTTTGCTTCTTCCATTTCTTGTCGTTCTTCTTCATCTGCTTCTCCCAGAAATCTTTCTGCATTTTCATGAAATGGCTCTTGGCGGCAGAGTCGAGATTCTCGAAATGGGGTCTCATCATCATTCTGCGATGATTGTTCTGTGCGATGGCGACATTGGCGGTAAGCACACACATGATAGCGATGGCAAGTAACTTTTTCATAATGCTTTATTTTTAGTTGTTTTATTTTTGTTGTTTTGGTTGTCCTTTGTTTTTTACACTTGCAAAGTTAATGTGAGAATGGCCGGACTCAAAATGGTTTTCGATGAGTTCCTAGGATTTTTTCGACGAAATGAGCAGGCCAAGATGCTTTTTTGCATATCAGAGGCCGATCTTCTTCATTTCACCTGGTTGAGAATCGGATTTTTTATCTAAATTTGTGGTCATGAAGAAAAACATCGTCTATATATCAGCTAAACGGTTATTGCTCGTTTGCTTGACCCTCATGCAAGTGTCACAGCTTTGGAGCTTATCCGCCCCCCGACCTGCCTATAAAGACAGCAGGCTGACACCGGCGCTGCGTGTGGCAGACCTCCTGCAGAGGATGACGCTGGAGGAGAAGGTGGGACAGACACTGTGTCTGTTGGGATGGAACTGTCATGCACGCATGGGCGACAAGGTGAGGCTCACCGATGAGTTCTATACCGATATCGACAGTCTCCGGTGTGGCATGTTCTGGGGTGTTTTCCGCGCTGACCCATGGACGCAGAAGACCCTCACCACCGGACTTGACCCCCGCCTGGCAGCAGAGACCGCCAATGCCATGCAACGCTATGCGATGGAGCATACACGGCTGGGCATCCCCCTGTTCTTTGCAGAGGAGGCCCCCCACGGACACATGGCAATCGGCACGACAGTCTTTCCCACATGTCTGGGCATGTCTGCCACCTTTGACACATGCCTCATGGCAAAAGTGGGGAAGGCCATCGCCACAGAGATACGTCTGCAGGGCGGCCATGTCAGTTATGGTCCGGTGCTCGACCTTGTGCGTGACCCACGTTGGTCGCGGGTGGAGGAAACGATGGGTGAGGACCCGGTGCTGACCGGAGAGATGGGAGCCGCGCTCATACGGGGCATGGGTGGCGGTCATTTGGAACAGCCTGATGCCACACTCGTCACCCTGAAGCATTTCATCGCATACGGAGCGTCAGAAGGTGGACTCAACGGCAGTCCCACCCATGTGGGCACCCGTGCCCTCCATTCCCTCTTCCTCCCGCCGTTCAGGAAGGCAGTGGAGGCAGGAGCCCTCTCCCTGATGACTTCCTATAACTCCGTCGATGGTGTGCCCTGCACGTCCAATCCATACATCCTCCGCGATGTGCCTTATGGACAATGGGGGTTCCGTGGTTTTGTCGTTTCCGACCTCTACAGCATCAATACCCTGCGCAGTGACCATCATGTGGCCGGTACCCTGGAGGAGGCCGCCGTCTTGGCTGCGAAAGCAGGTGTGCATGTCGATCTTGGCGGTCTGGCCTATGCAGAATTGGTGAGGGCCGTGCGTGAGAAACGGTTGGATGAGCAAATCATCGATGAGGCAGCTTCACGTGTGCTCATGGCGAAATTTGAGATGGGACTCTTCGACCATCCTTATGTTGACCCAAAGGCTTCAGCGAGAGGAGTACGTACAGAAGCTTATCTCGCCCTGACTCGCCAAGTGGCACAGGAAAGCATCACCTTGCTCAAGAACCAGAATGACGTCCTGCCGCTCTCCCGCGACATCCGTGTGGCGGTGGTGGGACCCAATGCCGACAGTCGCTACAATCTGCTGGGCGATTACACCGCACCTCAGCCAGAAGAGCAAGTCATCACCGTGCTGGAGGGCATCAAGAGCAAGCTGCAGCCATCGCAGGTGGAATATGTCAAGGGATGTGCCGTCCGCGATACCATGCTCAATGAGATTGAGCAGGCCATCGCCGCTGCGAAACGTGCTGATGTGGTGGTGGCCGTTGTGGGAGGGTCCAGTGCCCGTGATTTCCGCACGTCGTATGAGAAAACGGGAGCTGCTTCGGGTGGAGAAAATGCTGTGAGTGATATGGAATGCGGCGAAGGCTTCGACAGAGCATCACTGTCGCTGATGGGCCGTCAGGAAGAACTGCTCCATGCCTTGCGGAAGACTGGCAAGCCGTTGGTCGTGGTCTATGTGGAGGGACGTCCCCTTGACAAGACCTGGGCTGCCGGTGAGGCCGATGCCCTGCTCACCGCCTATTATCCCGGACAGCAGGGTGGGGCAGCCATTGCCGACGTGCTGTTTGGCGACTTCAATCCTGCGGGTCGTCTCAGTATCTCTGTTCCTCGCGGAGTCGGACAACTTCCCGTGTACTACAACCGTTTGCGTCCCGCCGCTCACGAGTATATTGATATGCCCACGAAACCCCTCTATGCCTTTGGCTACGGACTGAGTTATACATCGTTTGAGTACTCCGACCTCCGGGTGAGGAATGTCGGTGAAGGCCGCTTCGAGGTGTCGTTTGACGTTGCGAACGTAGGTGGAAAGGATGGTGACGAGGTGCCACAACTCTACCTGAGCGATGAGGTGGCTTCGGTGGTCATGCCAGTGATGCAGTTGCGTCATTTCTGCCGCATCCACCTGAAAGCAGGAGAGCGCAAGCGGGTATCATTCATGGTCGGAGGCGAGGATTTCGAGGTGGTCACGCCCGATTTGTGCCATGTGGCTGAGCCAGGCACTTTTGAGGTGATGGTGGGGGCGGCATCCGATGACATTCGACTGAGAGAGAAAATCAACTATCAACCCTAACCCTTCCATGGCATATATGCTACATGGAACATAATGATTTGAAAATGAGAAAGCTGACAATCTTCGCTTTTGCCTTGATGGCACTCCTTTTCCCCAAGGCTGGACAGGCTGCTGACAGACTGACTGACCAGGTGGACCCCTACATCGGGACTGGTGGTCACGGCCATGTGTTTCTAGGGGCCAATGTACCTTTCGGACTGGTGCAGCTCGGACCGACAGAACCCTGTCGCGGATGGGACTGGTGCTCAGGGTATCATTACAGCGACTCCGTGCTGATAGGTTTCGGACACCTGCATCTGAGCGGGACCGGAATAGGTGATCTGGGCGATATCGCCTTCCTGCCTGTCGCAGATGCTTCCAAGCGGAGCACGCTGTTCACCCATGACGATGAGCGAGTGCGTCCGGGCTATTACTCCCTGTTGCTAAGGGAGAGCGGCATACGGGCGGAGCTCACTGCCACGGCACGATGCGGCATGCACCGGTACACTTTTCCCGATAGTCAGCAGCAGGCGATGATGCTCATCGACCTCGACCAAGGTATCGGATGGGATGGCATGAAGGCATGTGGCATACAGACAAAAGGCGACCGGATGGTGGTGGGCTACCGCCATTCGAAAGGTTGGGCGAACAACCAGCACGTATTCTTCGCCGCTGAGTTCTCAAGGCCTGTCACTGTCACACCACTGAATGGTGACACTCTCGTGCTGGTCAGCACCCCCAACGACCGCCAGCCGTTGCTCGTCAGGGTGGGCATCTCGGCGGTGAGCATAGAGGGAGCACAGCGCAACCTGCAGGCAGAGTTGCCTACCTGGGATTTCGATGCCGTAGCATCTGCAGCAGACAAAGCCTGGGAGGAACAGTTGTCAAAAATGACCATCACCACCCGTGATGACCGTGCCCGCCGCATCTTCTATACAGCCCTCTATCACACGATGGTGGCTCCCTCGGTGTTCGGTGATGTGGACGGCCAATACAGAGGTGCCGACGGACAGGTGCATCAGGGCGATTTCGTATGCCACACCACCTTCTCGCTGTGGGACACCTACCGTGCTGCCCACCCGTTGATGACGCTCATCCATCCTGAGCGGCAGCGCGACATCGCACAGACCATGCTGCATATCTGCAAGGAGCAGGGAAAATTGCCCGTGTGGCACCTGATGGGCAATGAGACCGACTGCATGGTGGGCAATCCAGGCATTCCTGTCGTGGCAGACCTCGCCATCAAAGGTTATGACGTGGATGTGCATGACGTGCTTGAGGCGGCACGGAAGTCGGCAATGCGCGATGAGCGCGGTTTGCGCCTTTTGCGCGAGTACGGTTATCTGCCCTTTGACCTCGACCGAGAGAATGAGACAGTGGCGAAGTGTATGGAATATGCGCTGGCTGACTATTGCGTGGCGCGGGTGGCTACTCTTCCCGGCAGTGGCGACACCGATGGGTCGGTTTTTAGGTATTTCAATGAGAGAAGTCAAGCCTACCGTCACTATTTTGACCCTGTGACACGCTTCATGAGAGCCCGCGATAGCCAGAACCGCTGGCGCGAACCGTTTGACCCGTTCAAGGCAGAGGGAGAGGTGAAGGACTATACTGAGGGCAATGCCTGGCAATATTTGTGGCTGGTGCCGCACGATGTTCCGGGATTGGTCGGTCTGCTCGGAGGAGATGATCGTTTTGCTCAAAAACTCGACTCGTTGTTTGTCGTGGAAGGCAACCTCGGTGAAGAGGCACCACCCGACATCACCGGACTGATAGGACAATATGCCCATGGCAATGAACCGAGTCACCACATTATTTATTTATACAATTTCGTCGGGATGCCGTGGAAGGCCGCACCTCTGCTCAGGCGTGTGCTCGGAGAGATGTACCATGACCAGCCCGACGGACTGTGCGGCAATGAGGATGTGGGGCAGATGTCGGCATGGTATCTCCTGTCGTCGATGGGACTCTATCAGGTGGCTCCCGCCGGTGGGAGGTATGTCATTGGTTCGCCGCTGTTCGACCGGATCGACATGCGTGTTCGCGACGGGAAGACATTCAGCGTGGTGGCCCATAACAACAGTGACACGAATATTTATGTGCAGTCGGCACGTCTCAACGGACGCAAGTACACCAAGTCGTATGTCGATTTCTCAGATATCATGGCGGGCGGCACCCTCGAACTCTTTATGGGCAGCAAGCCCTCCAAGTTTGGTGTGGCTAAGAAAGACAGGCCATAGAAGTAGCAGTGTCATGGCGAGCAGAGAATGGTCGCCGCCTGTAGATACATCAAAAAAGGGCAGTCATTGCGACCGCCCTTTTTGAATGTGTGTCTATTTCTTGATGGTGAAGTTTTGACCGTCCCATATCATCTGGAAGGAACTGGTATCATAGGAGTCTTCTCCAGAATCTGTGAAGGTCACCACTTCTATGTCCTTGTCCTTGTCGGGAAGCCTCACCTCATAAGCGGGGAAAGATGCCGTATTCTTCTCTATCAATTCCGTCAGCTTTGGCTCTGGCGTCATCACGTTGGTCTTTGGGTCAAAGTCATAGAAAAGCGCCAGGCTTTCCGGATTCTCCATGCCTTCAAGCTGTTCGCAAAGCCAGAAAGCCACGAGTCGGTGGCCGTCATTCCGCTTCCAGAAGCAGCAGTCGGTTTTGTAATCAAATTCTGTCATGAGACTGCTGGAGATATAGCCGTTGCTCTTGTCATCCTCGATATGGAAGCCTGCCTCCTCCTCGTTGTATTCCTTGGGATTGCCTATATAATCCATCATGGCGGCGTTGGGATCGTAGGCGGAGTATTCATCACAGAAGGCGAGGGCAAACTTGTAAACATCGGGGTCACCCTCGTTGTTTTCCATTTTGATAGGTTTCGTTTTCCATACCTCCTTGATGTCACTGATATAGATTCCCTCGTCGCTGTCTTCAGCGGAAGATTCAGTATCCGACTGTTCTGCATCGGAAGCATTTTCCCCATTTTTGTTCCCACAGGCAGCAAAAGTGAGTACTAATAAGGACAAAAAAATAAAGTTCAGCGCTTTCTTTTTCATTTTTCTAAAGTATTAAATGTGATTGCATGTTCTATTATTGAAGGCAAATTTACAAAAAAAATAATAAAATGATGATAATGTAAAGGAAAAGATTTCTTTTGTTCCTTAATTGTTGCCAAAAAGTAAGATTTTGTCTAACTTTGTATTTTGAATATGAAGAATGTAAAACCCAAAAAGAACCTTGGTCAGCATTTCCTCATCGACCTGGGGGTGGCAAAGGCAATCGCCGACACGGTGGATGCTTGTCCTGATATTCCTGTCCTTGAGGTAGGACCCGGCATGGGTGTGCTTACTCAGTATCTGACAGAGAAGCCCCGTGAACTGCGTGTCGTGGAGATAGACCGTGAGTCGGTGGCATATCTGCATGAGCATTTCCCACAGCTCGACGGTAAGGTGGTCAGCGGCGACTTCCTCCGCATGGACCTCAATGCTCTGTTTGAGGGAAGGCAGTTTGTGCTCACGGGCAACTATCCCTACGATATCTCCACGCAGATCTTCTTCAAGATGCTTGACAACAAGGACCTCATTCCGTGTTGCACAGGCATGATCCAGCGGGAGGTGGCGCTGCGCATCGCCTCGGAACCAGGCAACAAGGCCTACGGCATCCTCAGCGTGCTCATCCAGGCATGGTATCATGTAGAATATCTGTTCACCGTCGACGAGCATGTGTTCAACCCACCACCCAAGGTGAAGAGCGCTGTCATCCGCATGACGAGAAATGAGGTCACCGACCTCGGTTGTGATGAACAGCTGTTTCGCCGGGTGGTCAAGACGGTGTTCAACCAGCGGCGGAAGATGCTCAGGGTGAGTCTGAGGCAGATCCTTGGGCATGAAAGTGGTGCAGATGAATTGTTCTCAAGTCCGATGATGACCATGCGGCCTGAACAGCTCACCATTCCCCAGTTTGTGGAACTGACCAATCTCGTGGCGGCAGTGATAGGCAATCCATAGTGGGCACATGCATTTTTTTGCCTATAGTGTTGCACGAAACGAAAAATATGCTTACATTTGTCAACGAAAAAACAACTATTATCCAATAACAGAATATGATAGACGTAAAAGCTACATTGAGTGACGCTGAGGAACGGATGGAGATGGCCGCCATGTTCCTTGAGGACGCTTTGGCCAAAATCCGCGCCGGACGTGCCAACATCGCCATTGTGAGTGGCGTGAAGGTGGAATCGTATGGCAGCATGGTGCCTCTCAACCAAGTGGCCAACGTGTCAACACCCGACCCACGCACCATCGCCATCAGACCTTGGGACAAGAAGATGATCCGCACGATAGAGAAAGCCATCATGGACTCGGATGTCGGTATCACTCCAGAGAACAATGGTGAGATTATCCGTCTCAATATTCCGCAGCCCACAGAGGAGCGCCGCCGTGACCTGACCAAGCAATGCAACAAGATTGCTGAGAAGGCCAAGGTGGAGGTGCGCAATGTGAGAGGCGACATCAAGGACAAGCTGAAGAAAGCCATCAAGGACGGACTCTCAGAGGACAATGAGAAGGATGCCGAACTGGAGCTTCAGAAAGTCCACGACAAGTATATCAAGAAAATTGATGATATCCTTGCAGCCAAGAACAAGGAAATCATGACCGTATAGGCTGGCGTGAGGGGACTCGTCATCAGAAATACCGGAAGTTGGTATACTGTGCTCACCGATGACGGTGACATGGTGGAGAGCAAAATCAAAGGAAACTTCAGGCTAAAAGGCATACGCAGCACCAACCCTGTCGCCGTGGGTGACAGGGTGGGGTTGGTGCGTAACCAGGAAGGGACGGCCTTTATCAATGAGATAGAGGACCGCCGCAACTATATCATCCGAAAATCATCCAATCTCTCCAAGCAAAGCCATATTATCGCAGCCAATGTTGACCAGGCGGTGCTCATCATCACGGTCAACTACCCTGTTACTTCCACTACTTTCATCGACAGATTTTTGGCTTCGGCAGAGGCATACCGAGTGCCGGTGCTCTTGGTGTTCAACAAGTCCGACCTGCTGGACGAGGATGATCTGCACTTGCAGCAGATGATGTGCGACCTGTATGAGAATATCGGCTATACCTGCTTGCAGGTGTCGGCCACCACAGGACAGGGTCTTGACAGCTTGCAGGAACAGATCCGTGACAAGATCTCTGTCTTCAGCGGTAACAGCGGTGTAGGGAAGTCCACCTTGCTCAACCAACTGATTCCTGGAGCTTGTCTGCGCACGGCGGAAATCTCAGAGGCACACCAAATGGGCACGCATACCACGACGTTCAGTGAGATGCTCAAACTGCCTGAAGGAGGATGGGCTATCGACACGCCGGGAATCAAGGGATTCGGTACGTTTGACATGGAGCCCGAGGAAATCTGCGGGTATTTCCGTGAGATATTTCATTTTTCAAAAGACTGTCATTTCGGCAACTGCACCCATACCCACGAACCGGGATGTGCTGTGTTGCAGGCCGTGGAGAACCATTACATCGCTCAGAGCCGGTACAACAGCTATGTCAGTATGCTCAACGACAAGGAGGAATCCAAATACAGGGAGGCGTATTGAAAGATTGAAAATTGAAAATTTAAGATTGAAGATTATAAAATTATTTAAAAGAGATTATAAAAAAAATTGGGAGTATTAAACTCTCATCCTTCATACATACATCCATTAATATGATTCGACATTTTATCCTGACAGTTGCCGTGATGGCAGCAAGCCTGACAGCGGTGGCACAGAATGAGTCGGGTGCCATTCATCCGTCTGTGGGTACACAGAGCAAAGGTGAGGGCGTCAACCTGACCATTGTCAACAAGCATATCAATTACAGAGGGAGTACAGGCCAGTATTGTGATTCCTATATCAACTCTCCCAAGTCGGCCAACATCCACCCCAACGGAGAAAAATACTATGTCAATTCGCTTGAGGGATGCGCCACGGTGGTCTATGACATGAAGACCCACAAGCGCCTCAAGGTGATAGAGTATAAGTTTGAGGATGAGAAGGATGCCGCTCTGTGGAGCAAACCCAGCAAGTTCTATCCCTTTACCCACTATACGGAGCGTCTCAATACGTTTATGGGAAAGCCTGTGGAGAGTACTTTCTCGCATGGCGGGCGCTATCTGTGGATTCCTTTCTACCGCCGCACCTATGACCTCAATGCGCAGGATCCGTCGGCAGTAGCGGTCATCGACACCCGCACCGACAGCATCGTGCGCCTCATGGAGACCGGACCGCTACCCAAGATGGTGGCATGTTCGCACGACGGGCGGCATGTGGCCATCACCCATTGGGGAAACAATACGGTCGGACTGGTGAATGTGGCCAGTCTCAATCCCGAGGAGTGGTATCATGATGCTTTGCTCGTGGTCGACTATGTGTTGCCGCTCAACTATAGCCTCACAGAGCCGGTGGACCGTGACAACAAGAGCGGATATTGTCTGCGAGGCACCGTGTTCACCCCTGATGACAAGTATCTGCTTGTGGGATGCATGGGTGGCAACGGGGGAATTGCTGTCATTGACATGGAGACACAAAAATACATGGGACGCGTGCTGGGTATGATGCCCAATGTGCGGCATCTGGTCATCCGCGATGGATATCTCTACCTCAGTGTCAACAAAGCCGGATATGTGCAGCGCATTCCGCTCGACACCTTCCTGAAAACCGCCAAGAGCCTGACGGGAAAGACCGCTACGCTTAATGGATGGCAGAACTGCAAGGTGGGGGATGGCGCACGCACCATTGAACTGTCGCCAAGCGGGCATTTTGTGTTCGCTGCCTGCAACCTCGCCAGCAAACTGTATGTGGTTGACTCGCGTACCATGAAGGTGGCAGCCAGCATCAATGTTGACTCCTATCCCGTGGGCCTTGATATCTCCAACGACGGTCGTTATGTCATCGTTACCTCTCAGGGCAGGGGAAATCAGGGCGGCAATGCCGTCAATATTTATGAGGTGGAATATGAAGAACCCGAACCCGTGCTCAGCAATACTGATGGCGCTGCCGTCATGGAGGTGCTGGAGGGGAAGGCTGACACACCAGAAGAAAACAACACAGCCGCCACCGTGGAAGAACACGATGGCGGCTCGCTTTTTGGATATGCTGCTGCAGGAGTCGCTGTGGCTGCTCTCGCCGCTCTGCTTCTTTTCCGAAAAAGGAAGAAAGATTAATTTTCAATCTTCAATTTTCAATCTTCAATCTTTCAGAAGTTCATACCGATGTTGAGGAACAGAGCGCCGTTGTGGGTGTCGTCGAAGGCATTGTCGCCGATGTTGGACAGCCCAAAGTCGTAGCCCAGTTCTGCATATAGCATTTCGTAGGCCAAACCGCAGCCGACACGTATGCCACCGTCGAAACGTTTGAAGTTGGCTCCGCTGCTTCCAAAAGAATTGAACGCCTCGTGGTCACGATAGTCTTTCACCTTGCCGCTGATGCCGCCGGCGAGATAACCACCGATAAAAGGCTCCACGGCAGTGCCGGGTGCTACGTATGCGGAGTATTTCAGCACCAAGGGCACTTCCAGATAGTTGAGACCGTAGGAGAATTTGTTGCCATCAAACTTACCCTTTCCTCCTTTCTCTACATAGAGCAGGCCAGTCTCAAAGAACAGAGGCATTTGCGGTGCCATCTGAATGCCCACCACTGCACCGACATCGAGTCCTGACTTGCTGCTGTTGGAACTTAGGTCGGGGGCATCGCTGCTGACATGCGAGGCAGAAAGGCCGAATCGCAGGCCGAAGTAAGTGTTGGGTACATAACCGTAGCTTCTGCCGTATGTGCTGCGGTGTGATGAATAGCCTACTCTCGGTGCTGGAGGGGTGTAGCGACCTCTGGGGCGCTGTGCGCTTGCCGGGATGGCTGCGAGGATGCAGAGCAATGCTGCTATGAATGTCATCTTTCTCATAATGTGTGGTCTTTTGATGTGAAAAAACTGGTTGATACTCTCTTTTGCTGCAAAGATAGCTTGTTATTTTTTATCCTCCATCGTCTTTTCCCTATCTTTTCAGGGGAAAACCCTACACATTTTAGGGAACAGGCTCCTCTAGGGCTATTTCCCCGGAACCATAGCAGCGATGATGCTCCTTGTCGTAAACCACACAGAATTGTCCAGGTGCCACACCATGGAGCATTTCTGATGAATGGACGGTGTAGCAACCGTCAGCCGTCTTTTCCATCCGGGCGATGTGGAACTCGGGGGTGTGTCTTATCTTGAAGGTCACCTCTGTCATCTCCACTTCATCGGTGAGGAAATGGAAAGCATGGACGGCGAATGTGTCGCGGTAGGCAGTGCGGGGCTCATAGCCCTTGCTCACGTAAAGCACATTGCCGGCGATGTCTTTGCGCACGACAAACCATGGTCCGCCGCCGAAGCCGAGACCATGTCGCTGCCCGATGGTATGGTACCAAAGTCCCCGGTGCTGCCCGATGCGCTTGCCTGTCTCCAGTTCCACCACGTCGCCGGGATTGTCGCCCAAATAGCGGCGGATGTATTCGTTGTAGTTGATCTTGCCAAGAAAACAAATGCCCTGAGAGTCTTTGCGGCGAGCATTGATCAGATGCTCGCGCTCGGCAATCTGCCTCACCTCCTCCTTCATGTAATGCCCGATGGGAAACAGCGCTTTTTGCAACTGCCACCCCTCAATCTGAGCGAGGAAGTCGGTTTGGTCCTTCACGGGATCGGGACTGGTACACAACCATTTCTTGCCGTTCTCCATTTCCGTCTGGGCATAGTGGCCTGTGGCAATGAGGTCATACTCATGGCCTTTCTTCTCGTCGAAGGCCCCGAACTTGATGAGGCGGTTGCACATCACGTCTGGGTTGGGCGTGAGTCCGGCGCGCACCTTGTCCATGGTATAGCGAGTCACCTTGTCCCAGTAATCCTGATGGCAGTCCACCACACTGAGCTGGCACGCATAGCGGGAGGCAAGGGCAGTCGCCATCTCCATATCCTCCTCGGAGGAGCAGTCCCATTCCTCATCTTCCTCCGGACCGATCTTGATGTAGAAACAGTCGGGATGCAAGCCATGGCTACATAATTCATGCAGCACCACGGCACTGTCCACTCCGCCAGAAAGCAGCAGGGCAATTTTCTTTTCTTTTAGCAGGTCATAGTTCATTTTGGGGGAGTTTAGGAATATGGGAGTTTGGGAGTTTATGGAGATTTGGAGATTTGGAGATTTGGAGTTTTGGAAATTAGGAGTGTAGGAGTTTAGACATATGATTTGCATGTCGGGGTAGGCCACACATGGAGTCGCTTAGGTACACCGACATACAGAACATGACAAGCAATGGTAATCATAATTCTTAATTCTTAATCCTTAATCCTTAATTTTTAATTCTCAGTCGTGCCACGCCAGAAGATGCTGGCGAAATTCATCCATGCTGTGTTCGACAATAGAGGCACCCGCCTCCCATAGCATGCTGTCAGGCAACGGACCAGTGTTCACTGCCACGGTGAAGATCCGTGCAGCCAAGGCAGCCCTCACGCCCATGGGCGCATTCTCCACGACAATGGCCTCCCACGGTTGGACATTGCATTTCTCCAATCCCATCAGGTAGGGATCGGGGGCAGGCTTGCCATGTGACACGTCATGGCTGGTCACCATCAGCTCGTGATGGAGCAATCCGGGAAAGTCACGCTCCAAACGTTCGAGCAAGGACTGTTGTCCGCTCCCTGTCACAACACAGATGGTGAGGCCCCATTCTTTGAGCTGTCGCATGAGTGCTTCCACGCCAGCCATTTTGGGGGCATAACCTTGGTCGGCAAAATATTTTGACTTGATGGCGTAGTAATGTTCTGATTCCTCATCAGAGATGATGATGCCTTTCTGATCCTTGAACAGTTTCTTGATGGTTTCCACGCCGCGCATGCCTTCATACAAATAGGCATCTGATTGTGTCATGTTAATGCCTTGCTCGGACATGCTCTTCTCCCAGGCAATGGCATGAAATGGCATGGAGTCGTAGATGACCCCGTCCATGTCGAAGAGCACGGCTTTGGGAGCGAAACTCCCGAAGCCGTGTCTGTCAAGGTATTGGTTGATTGCAGTGCTGATGTCTGTCATGCTTCTGAGGCGATGCGCTCCTTGATGGCCTTGCTGTCGGCCTCATAGCCGGGCTTGTCGAGCAGGGCGAACATGTTCTTCTTGTATGCCTCTACGCCGGGCTGGTTGAATGGGTTGACACCCAGTACATTGCCGCTGATGCCACAGGCAATCTCAAAGAAGTAGATGAGCTGTCCGATATAATATTCATTGAGCACGGGAACAGCGATGCGGATGTTGGGTACTCCGCCGTCGACATGAGCCAGGCGGGTGCCGAGTTCTGCCATCTTGTTCACCTCATCGACACGCTTGCCTGCCAGGAAGTTGAGTCCGTCGAGGTTCTCTTCGTCGTGGGGGAACAGCAAGGTGCGGTTGGGCTGCTCGATGCTGATGACCGTCTCGAAGATGGTGCGCTCGCCATCCTGTATCCATTGTCCCATGGAGTGGAGGTCGGTGGTGAAATCGCAAGAGGCAGGGAAGATGCCTTTTTTGTCCTTGCCCTCACTCTCTCCGTAGAGTTGTTTCCACCACTCACTCATGAAATGGAGCTTGGGTTGGTAGTTGACCATGATCTCGATTTTCTTTCCTGCCTGATAGAGTCCGTTGCGGATGGCAGCATACTGTGCGGCGGGATTCTCGTCGAACGGGGTGTCCTTGCCGCATACCTTCTCCATTTCAGCGGCACCAGCCACCAACTGACGGATATCGAAACCAGCACAGGCGATGGGGAGCAGACCTACAGGGGTGAGTACGGAGAAGCGGCCTCCTACATTGTCAGGGATGACAAAGCTCTTATAGCCTTCCTTGTCGGCGCAGGTACGGGCGGCTCCGCGCTTGGCATCGGTAACAGCCACGATTACTTTGCGGGCCAAGTCCTTGCCCATCTGCTCCTCACACTGCTTTTTCAGCAGACGGAAGGTAAGGGCGGTCTCCGTGGTGGTGCCTGACTTGGAGATGTTGATGACGCCGAATTTCTTTCCTTTCAAGTATTCGGTGAGTTCTGAGAGATAGTCTTCGCCGATGTTGTTGCCGGCAAAAAGGATGGTGGGGTTGCTCTTGTCGCCAACCAGCCATGCGAAAGAGTTGCTCAGGGCTTCAATCACGGCCTTGGCGCCCAGGTAGCTGCCACCGATGCCTGCCACCACCACTGCCTCGCAGTTGGCTTTCAATACTTCGGCTGTGGCTTGCACCTCATCGAGAAACTCGGGGGTGATGGAAGATGGCAGATGCAGCCATCCGAGAAAATCGTTGCCTGGGCAGGTGCCTGCCTCAAGGGCTTCCTGTGCGGCTTTCACTTGTGGTTCAAATGCTTTCACTGCGCCCTCGCTGAGGAATTGGGCGGCTTTCGTAAGGTTTAAACTGATGTTCTTCATTTTCTTGATTTTAATAGATATGGCTTGTTTTTTTCAAGTATTTCCAGTTTTTTTCTAGATTTTCTAGAAGCTCTAGATTATCTAGATTTTCTAGATATTCTAGATTCTCTAGATATTCTAGGCATTTATCTGAAGCTATCGGTGAGGAGCTTGATTTCTATTTGTGGTGAGATACGCTCATAGAGGATATTGTAAACGGCATCGAGGATAGGCATGTTGACATGCATCCGCCGGTTGATTTCTTTCATGCACTTGGTGCCGAAGAATCCTTCAGCGATCATCTCCATCTCAATCTGAGCACTCTTCACACTGTAGCCTTTGCCGATCATGGTGCCGAAGACCCTGTTGCGGGAGAAATTGGAGTAGCCGGTGACCAGCAGGTCGCCCAGATAGACTGAGTCGTAGACATTGCGCTCGAGTGGGCTGATGACACTGAGGAAGCGCGACATCTCCTGTACGGCGTTTGAGAGCAACACCGCCAGGAAATTGTCGCCGTATTTCAGTCCGCTGCAGATACCGGCAGCGATGGCATAGACATTCTTGAGCACGGAGGAATATTCGATACCCACCACATCACTGCTTGTCTTGGTCTTGATGTAATTGCTGGCGAGCACCTCTGTGAAAGCTTTTGCCTTGTCGGTGTCGGCGCAGCCCACCGTAAGGTAGGAAAGGCGCTCCAGTGCCACCTCCTCGGCGTGAGAGGGACCACCGATGCAGGCGAGGTTCTCATAAGGCACGTCGTACACCTCATGAAAATATTCCGAGCACACAAGGTTTTCATCCGGCACGATGCCTTTGATGGCAGTGACGATGAACTTGTCGCGAATGCGTGTTTTCAGTTTTTTCAGATGGTTTTTCAGATAAGGAGATGGAGTGACGAACACCAATGTGTCGTAGAGCTCCACCACCTTGTTGATGTCGCTGGAGAAGAAGATCTCGTCGGTATCGAAATGGACACTGGTCAGGTAGGCAGGATTGTGGCCCAAGCGCCGGAAATCGGCTATCCTGTCATCACGGCGCATATACCATCCGATGTGATGAGTATGCCCCACCACAATCTTGG
>CAMZHP010000040.1 GCA_947306845.1 uncultured Prevotellaceae bacterium | reverse complement strand
TGAGCAACCCGGCACGTGGCGGCGGCATGCACAACTACGGCATGGCTGTCGATATCTCCATCTGCAAGGTGGGAGGCGACACCATCCCCATGGGGGCAAAAGTGGACTTCATGGGCGACCTCTCACACATCGACCACGAAGCACAATTGGTGGCCCAACACCGCATCACCGCCGAGGCCAAGGCCAACCGCGAATTGCTCCGCGAGGCGATGGCAGCCGGCGGGTTCCGTCCGCTGCGCACGGAGTGGTGGCACTTCAACCTCTGTTCAAGGCAGGAAGCAAAAAGATTGTACAAGGTTATTAAGTGAAGAGTGAAGAGTGAAGAATTTCAAGTAGTTAAGGAGTTAAGGAGTTTTCGCTTCGCTGAGAAGTTAAAGCCATTACCTTTTGTTGCTTGGAAGAGATCGTTGGGTCGAATGAAAACGACACGCGAATCATACGGCTTAACTTCTTTAACTACTTAACTTCTTTAACTACTTATCTTTTTTAAAATGATTACCACTGCAGGGTGAAAGACTTCATACGTGAGCACAGGGAGGACGATGTGAGGCAACTGGCGCTGCAAGCCGAGAGATATGCCGACATCGACATGCCCTTTGCCATCCAGCAAATTGACGGGTGGCAAAGGGCGCGCACCAAACTGCCCTCATGGGCTGCCCACGACGATATCCTCTATCCCCCTCATCTTTCCATCGAACAATGTTCTTCGGAAACCACCGCCCGATACAAGGCACAACTCTGCCAGCACCTCATGCAAGAAACCGACTCTATGGCAGACCTCACTGGCGGCATGGGAGTGGATTTCTCATTTCTTGCTCCTTTGTTTGAGAAAGCCCATTATATTGAGCAGCAACCCCATCTTTGCGAGGCAGCACGGCACAATTTCCAGGTTCTCGGCATCAACAATGCCACTGTGACCGAGGGCGACGGCCTGGAGGAACTCTCACACCTCCCCCACCAAAGCCTGATTTTCATCGACCCCGCCCGGCGCAACACCCACGGTGCACGCACTTTCGCCATCAGCGACTGCACTCCAGATATTCTGCCCGTGCTTCCCATGATGATGGAGAAAACAGACTTCCTCATGGTGAAACTGTCACCCATGCTCGACTGGCACCAAACCGCAGAGGAGTTGGATGCCGCATGCCCTGGAGCACTCAGGGAAATACATATCCTCGCCACCGGCAACGAGTGCAAGGAACTCCTTGTCGTGCTTTCCGCGAAACGCTCCAGTCATCCCATCACACTCCACTGCGTCAACGATGATACCTGTTTCGTCACCGACGCCCAGGAAGAAAAGCTTCATCCATCCTGCCCCACCCTCACCCATCTTGGGGAAATCGCCGAGGATTCATGGCTCTATGAGCCCAATGCCGCCATCATGAAGGCCGGATGCTTCAGCACCCTCGCACAGCGCTTTTCCATTCGCGCCCTTTCTGCCAACAGCCATCTTTTCGTGGCCAACAGCCACCTGCCTGATTTCCCAGGACGGCAACTGCACATCCTCCGTACCTCCACCACCAACAAGCTGCAGCTGAGAGAGGCACTGAAAGATATTGACCGTGCCAACATCACCGTGCGCAATTTCCCCATGAGTGCTGAGCAACTGCGACAACGCCTGCGTATGGCCGATGGCGGCAACCACTGGATTTTCGCCTCCACCATCGGAAGGCGAGAGCATGTCATCTTCATCTGTGAAATCATTTAATTCAACTTTTGCATTTGCTCAACTTGCAAGTAGTTAAGTAGTTAAGAAGTTATCGCTTCGCTGAGAAGTTAATGCCATTACCTTTTATTGCTTGGAGGAGATTGCTTTGGTCGAATGGAGACGACAAACGAATCATATGGCTTAACTACTTTAACTACTTCACTTCTTTAACTACTCAACTGGTTATTGAATGAATGACTTGGAGTTTGAGAGTAACAATAATATTTGCACCTTAGTTTCTATATTTCTCTGTGCCTCTGTCTCTCTGTGTTTAAATAGTCAATCATCACCTAATTGGTTAAATTTTCCCTAAAATTTGGTCATTTAGGCAGAAAGTTATAATTTTGTCATTCATTTTAGTTTCTATCATTAGGATCACATCACATCCATACCGACCATGGCTGCTATCACCATCAAAAAAGTAGAGAACAAAAAAGACCTCAAACGGTTTATTGAATATCACTACGACCTCTACAAAGGCAATGAATACGACGCACCTGTCCTTTACAGCGACGAGTTGCACACCCTCAGCAGAGACAAGAACGCCGCTTTTGAGTTCTGTGAAGCTGAATACTACCTCGCCTATAAGGAAGGGCGCATTGTGGGGCGTGTCGCAGCCATCATCAACCATAAGGCCAATGAGAAGTGGAACCGCAAGGTGGTGCGCTTCGGATGGATTGAGTTCATCAACGACATCGAGGTATCAAGAGCCCTGCTCAAGGCTGTCGAGGACTACGGCCGCAGCAAGGGGATGACCGAAATTGTGGGACCGCTGGGCTTCACCGATATGGATCCCGAGGGCATGCTTATCCATGGTTTCGACCAACTCGGCACACTCGCCACCATCTACAACTATCCCTACTACCCTGAGCACATCGAGCGCCTCGGCGGCTTCGAGAAAGACAATGACTATGTGGAGTACAAGCTCTTCGTACCCAAAGAGGTGCCTGAGCGCTACGCCAAGATTGCCAGCATGATAGAGCGGCGCTACAACCTCCATGTGAAGAAACTCACCCGTAAAGAAGTGTTTGAGGGAGGCTACGGACAGAAGGTGTTCAAGGTGCTCAACGAATGTTTCAAGGACCTTTATTCTTTCTCCGAACTCACTGAGCGACAAGTGGATCAGTATGTGAAAATGTACATGCCCATGGCCGACCTCAGCCTTTTCACTGTGATAGAGGACTGGGGTATGGAGCCCCACAAAGTGGTGGGAGTAGGACTTACCCTTCCCTCACTCACCCGCGCCCTGCAGAAATGCCACAAAGGCCGCCTGTGGCCGTTTGGCTGGTGGCACCTGCTAAGGGCCATCAAATGGCACAAGACCAACATCGTGGACCTCTATCTGGTGGGAATCCTGCCCGAATACCGCAACAAGGGAGCCAACGCCCTGCTCTTCTCCGACCTCATTCCCCGCTATGTCGCATACGGCTTCGACTGGGGCGAGACCAACGTGGAGATGGAAACCAACACCAATGTGCAGAGCCAGTGGGGCGAGCTAAAGACCGAGCTCCACAAGCGCCGCAGATGCTATAAGAAAAATATCTAAACACCCCTCCCTAACCCTCCCCAAAGGGGAGGGAATAATTACCCTGACAAACAAAGCATTTGTCCAAACTCCCCAACTTCTAAACTTCCCAACTCCTTTTTTTCCCTTTTCATTTGGAGAAAAACGGGAAAATGCCTAACTTTGCACATTTAGAGGAATATGTGTAAATGGGTCTGTTGTGACCCTATCCGAAGAAACAAAAGACATGCAAGAAGAGAAAGATATCTTTGACCCCAACCTCCAGCAGGTGGAATACACCGACGAAAATATCAAAACCCTTACTGGCATCGAGCACATCCGCACACGTCCTGGCATGTATATCGGACGCCTGGGCGACGGGTCGTTGGCCGAGGATGGCATCTATGTGCTGCTCAAGGAGGTAATCGACAACTCCATTGATGAGTTCAAGATGAATGCCGGCAAACGCATCGAGGTGGACATCGATGACAATCTACGCGTGCGTGTGCGCGACTATGGCCGAGGCATCCCTCAAGGCAAGCTCATCGAGGCTGTCAGCGTGCTCAACACGGGCGGAAAGTACGATTCCAAGGCTTTTAAGAAAAGCGTGGGTCTCAACGGTGTGGGCGTGAAGGCTGTCAATGCCCTCAGCACGCGCTTTGAGGTGCGGTCCTACCGTGAAGGCAAGGTGCGCAGTGCCGTCTTTGAGCGCGGTGAGCTGCAAAGCGACACCACTCAGGACAGCGCCGATGAGAATGGCACCTACATCTGGTTTGAGCCCGACAATACCCTGTTCAAGAACTACCGTTTCCACGATGAGATTGTGGAGACGATGCTCCGCAACTATACCTACCTCAACACTGGTCTGGCCATCATGTACAACGGCAGACGCATCCTCAGCCGAAACGGACTTGAGGACTTGCTCAACGATTCGATGACCAGCCAAGGCATCTACCCCATCATCCACCTCAAGGGCGAGGACATAGAGATTGCCTTCACCCACACCAACCAGTATGGTGAGGAATATCACTCCTTTGTCAATGGTCAGCACACCACGCAGGGCGGCACCCACCAAAGCGCCTTCAAGGAGCACATCGCCAAGACCATCAAGGAGTTCTCTGGCAAGGCTTTCGAGTATGGCGACATCCGAAACGGGCTTGTCGCAGCCATCGCCGTCAACATCGAGGAGCCCATGTTTGAGAGCCAAACCAAAATCAAGCTCGGCTCACTCACCATGAGTCCGGAGGGCGTATCGGTAAACAAATATATCGGCGACTTCATCAAGCAGGAAGTGGACAACTACCTGCACCGCAACACCGACGTGGCAGAGGTGATGCTGCAAAAAATAGCTGAGAGCGAGAAAGAGCGCAAGGCGATGGCCGGTGTTACCAAGATAGCCCGCGAGCGCGCCAAGAAAGCCAACCTGCACAACCGCAAGCTGCGCGACTGCCGCATCCACTACAGCGATACCAAAAACAACCGCAAGGAGGAGAGCTGCATCTTCATCACCGAGGGCGACTCCGCCAGCGGCAGCATCACCAAGAGCCGCGACGTCAACACCCAGGCAGTGTTCTCCCTCCGCGGCAAACCCCTCAACTCCTACGGCCTTACCAAGAAGGTGGTGTATGAGAACGAGGAGTTCAACCTGTTGCAGGCAGCTCTCGACATAGAAGACGGGCTCGACACCCTGCGCTACAACAAGGTGATTGTAGCTACCGATGCCGATGTCGATGGCATGCACATCCGGCTGCTCATCATCACCTTTTTCTTGCAGTTCTTCCCCGACCTCATCAAAAAAGGCCATGTCTATGTGCTGCAGACACCGCTCTTCCGCGTGAGGGCACGCCGCACAAAAATCAAAAACAAGGAAGTGATAGCCGAAGCCGATGCCCACCGTGCTCCCGGCGAAAAGCGCAACGACTATGTGACACGCTACTGCTACAGCGACGAAGAGCGCATCAATGCCATCCACGACCTGGGACCTGACCCGGAAATCACGCGATTCAAAGGACTTGGTGAGATCTCGCCTGATGAGTTCGTCCATTTCATCGGTCCCGACATGCGTCTGGAGCAGGTGACTCTCCACAAAAATGACCAAGTGCAGCAGCTGCTCGAGTATTACATGGGCAAGAACACCATGGAGCGACAGAATTTCATTATCAACAACCTCGTCATAGAAGAGGATATTCCAGAAGAAGAGGAAACAGCATGAAAAAAATCATCCTCGCAGCAGCCCTGCTGCTCACCACCATCAGCATGAATGCCCAACTGCGCCTGGGCGACAACAATCCCAAGAGCAAGCTTCACATGGCCGAGATGGCCATTACCAATCTGTACGTGGACAGTGTCGATGAGAACAAACTCGTCGAGGACGCCATCCGCGGTATGCTTGAGAAACTCGACCCCCACTCCAACTATTCCACCGCCAAGGAAGTCAAGGCGATGAATGAATCGCTGGAAGGCAGCTTTGAGGGCATCGGTGTGCAGTTCAACATGATGGAAGACACGCTGGTCGTGATACAGACCGTCTCCAAAGGTCCGTCAGAAAAAGTGGGCATCATCCCCGGCGACCGTATCGTGGCCGTCAATGACACCGCCATCGCCGGCGTGAAAATGTCGAAAGAGGAAATCATGCGGCGCCTTCGCGGGCCAAAGGACACCAAAGCCTATCTCAAGATAGTAAGACCCGGCATCAAGGAGCAACTGCCCTTCACCGTCGTCCGCGACAAGATTCCTGTCTTCTCGATTGATGCCTCCTATGTCATCCGGCCAGGCATCGGATACATACGCTTCAACAATTTCGGCGCCACCACCTACGAAGAGTTCATGACCGCGCTGGACAAGTTGCAGGAGAAAGGCATCGACCGCCTCATCATCGACTTGCAGGAAAACGGAGGCGGCTATCTGCAGGCTGCCGTCATGGTGGTCAACGAATTGCTTGCCAAAGGCGACATGATCGTTTATACCGACGGACGGGCGGCACCCCGCCATGAATATCATGCCGATGGCGGAAAGAAACCCTTCACAGGCCGTTTGGCTGTGCTGGTCAATGAATTCAGCGCCTCTGCCTCAGAAATCCTATCAGGAGCCATCCAGGACCAGGACAGGGGCATCATCGTTGGCAGACGCTCTTTCGGCAAGGGACTGGTGCAGCGCCCCATCGAGTTTGCCGACGGGTCGATGATACGCCTCACCATCTCACACTACTACACCCCTTCAGGAAGATGTATCCAGAAACCCTACACCAAGGGGGGACAGAAAGACTATGCCAAAGACATCGACAACAGACTGAAGAACGGTGAGCTCACCTCTGCCGACAGCATCCATTTTGCCGACTCTCTCCGTTTCCAAACTCTTCGTGAGCACCGCACGGTATATGGCGGAGGAGGCATCATGCCCGACTATTTCGTGCCGCTCGACACCACACGCTACACTCCATTCCACAGACAACTGTCTGCCAAGAGTGCCATCATCAATGCCAACCTGAAGTATATCGACGCCAACCGCAAAAAACTCAAGAAACAGTATGCCACCTTTGAGGATTTCAATGCCAACTACGAGGTGCCGCAGAGTTTTGTTGATGCCGTCATCGCAAAAGGAGCTGAGGCCAACGTGAAACCGAAGGATGATAAGGAACTGCAGGCCACCCTGCCCTACCTACGTACCCAACTCAAGGCTCTTGTCGCCCGCGACCTATGGGACATGACCGAATATTTCCAGGTGATGAACGAAACCAATGACATCGTGCAAAAAGCAGTATCTTTATTAAATGATTAGAGGAAAAATGAAGGATGAAGGATGAAAAAAGATGAAGGATTGATAGCTGTGCGAGGAATAAGGTCGCGATACATCGCGTCCGATATCCATGAGGATGCGACACACCGCATCCCTGCCCCTGTCACATCCTGCATCAGTTTTTTCATTCTGTTGACGCTTACCGCTTGCACTGGCAAGGGCAACAAGCCACAGCAAACAAAGCCTACCGACGAATTTGTCACAGAGGTGATGCTGCGCACTACCCCCATGAAAAGTCAAGGACACAGCGAACTCTGCTGGGCATACGCCATGCTCGCCACCATCGAGACCGAGCACATCATGCAAGGAGACTCGGTGGACCTCTCCGTGGCCTACCTCGCCTATCACTTGTTTGCCGACGAAGCTCGCCGGCGCTATGCCTTGGGCAGCACATACCACTTCTCCATGAGAGGCATGGCTACCACCGCTCTTCATTTGCTGCAACTCCACGGAGCCATGCCCTACACATCATACCGACAGCGGGACAAGGTCAACTACCACACTCTGTGCCAGCAACTCAAGCGCGTGGCCGACCAAGAACAGGCCCACCGCCAAGGCATCCAGCATCTTGACAAGATGACAGGCCAACTCCTCGATGAAACAATGGGCACACCACCCTCATGGGTGTTCATGCTCGGATGCCAATACACCCCAGAGGAGTTTGCCCACAGCCTGTACCAGCCGGGCGAATATGCTGCAATCACCAGTTTCAGCCACCAGCCCTTCGGTACCTGGATGGAAATCAACGTGCCCGACAACCACTATCGTGACACGTTCCTCAACGTGCCCCTTGACTCGATGATGGCCTATATCGATCATGCCCTGCGCTCTGGCCATCCCGTATGCTGGGAAGGGGATGTCAGTGAGAAGGGTTACAACCACAAGCAAGGTGTGGCACGGCTCACACCCCGGCACGCCACCGTGACACAGGACAACCGCCAACGCGCCTTCGACCACCGGCAGACCACCGATGACCACTGCATGGAGATGATAGGCATCGCCCACGACACAGAAGGCCACAAATACTTCGTCTGCAAAGACTCACGCACCAACACCCTCCGCGGCGGACTGGTATATCTGGAAGAGGATTATGTGCGCGCCAAGACGATCGCCGTGGTCATCCCCGCCACCGCCATGCCTCCCATGTCGCAACTCATCCCGCCGCCAAGCGACCCATTATTACCCCATACACTGTAATCACCCAAAACACACCGACAGATATGGCCAAGCAAACAATAGGACTGACAGAGCGGCAGACCCAACGGCAGAAGCAGAGACTCACTCCCCTGCAGTTGCTCATCGGACAGATGATAGAGAAACCCATCGACCAACTGACCGACTATGTCAACCAACAACTGATCGACAATCCTGCCCTTGAGGCCAAGTCTGGCGACGAGGATTGGGAGTCTGCCGAACCCGCCACACCGCAGGAGGGTGATTATGACAGCAACCCCAACAACGACATGGGTGACTATGATAACGACGAGCTGCCCGTTTATGAGCAGCGCGAGCGGCAAGACCCCTCCAACACCATCTCATTTTACGACAACCTGCGGGAGCAGATGGGTGAGACACCACTGACCGACCATCAGCGCCAAATCATGGAATACCTCATCGGCTCGCTCGACAACGATGGTCTGCTGCGCAAGGATCTTACGACCATCAACGATGAGATGGCCATCTACCACAATGTTTACACCACAGACGAGGAGATAGCCGAGGTGCTGCATCAACTGCAGCAGTTCGATCCCGCCGGCATCGGTGCGCAAAGCCTGCAGCAGTGCCTTCTCCTGCAGGTGGAGCGGCGGCAGGAAGGCAAAATGAAAGACCTGCTCCGACGCATCATCTCCAACTACTTTGACGACCTGCTGAAGAACCACTGGCGCAAGCTGCAGCAGATCTTGCATCTGGACGAAGAAGAAAAAGAAGCCGTGCGCAACGAGGTGCGCAAGCTCAACCCCAAGCCTGGGGCTGCCCTGGGCGAGGCGCAGGGCATCAGCATCCATCAGGTGACTCCTGATTTCATTGTCGAGACCACCGATGACGGACAAGTCAGCTTTAGTCTGCGCCGGGGCCGTCTGCCCGACCTGATAGTATCGGAGTCCTATCTCGAGACCATCGGCAATTTGCGCGACCTTTCCCATCGTGACAGGGAGATGCTGCCACTGCTGCGCCGCGATGTTGACAATGCTCGCATGCTCATCGATGCCCTGCAGCAACGCCAGGCCACCCTCACCAAGACCATGGCTGCCATCATACGTCGCCAGAAGAAATTCTTCCTCGATGGCGATGAGGCCGACCTGCGGCCCATGGCACTGAAAGACGTGGCTGCCGACACCGGTCTCGACATCTCCACCATTTCCCGTGTGACCAATGAGAAATACGCCGAGACACGATGGGGTATCTTCCGGCTCCGCTATTTCTTCAGCGACCGCTACGACAACGACGGTGATGAGGTATCGACAAGAAAGGTGAAGAGCGCCCTGCGCGACATCATCGACCATGAGGACAAGTCGCACCCCTTCACCGATGCCCAACTTGAGGAAGAGATGCGCCGCCGAGGTTTCCAGACCAAGCGCCGCACCATCGTGAAATACAGAGAACAGATGAACATACCCAAATCAAGTTTGAGAAGACAATGAAAGAAAAAGACATCGTCACAGCTGCCAAGGTGCTCAGCGCGGTGTTCAACCCCTTTTTCCTGCCTGTCGTAGGTCTGCTGGCACTCTTCATCTTCAGTTACCTCAGTCTGCTCCCATGGGCAGCCAAACTCTACATCCTCATCCTTGTCGGCACTTTCACCATCCTGCTGCCCACCACACTCATCCGCATATTCAGGCGATGGCGGGGATGGTCGCACGAAGATTTCTCGGTCAGGGAGAGGCGCATCGTGCCCTACATCATCACCATCATCTGCTATCTGCTTTGCTATCACATCATCACCACCAACCATATCCCTTACACCATCGGCAGCATCGTGATGGCATCGCTCATTATCCACGTGGTGTGCGCCATCATCAATCACTGGTGGAAAATATCCACCCGCACCGCTGCTATCGGAGGCGTGGCAGGAGCCATCATGGCATTTGCCGAAATCTTCTCTTTCAATCCTCTGTGGTGGCTCTCCATCATCATTCTCCTGGCAGGTATGGTGGGGACAAGCCGCATCATCCTCGGACAGCACTCCCTCTCCCAAGTGGTGACAGGATTCCTCGTAGGCATGACCTGCGCCATCCTCTCCGTGCTCTTTATCTAGAATATCTAGAAAATCTAGAGAATCTAGAAAAAAAATACCAAGAACCATCAACCATCATCAGACATGACCCCCATTATCAGCATCATCATGGGCAGCACAAGTGACCTGCCCGTCATGGAGAAAGCAATGAGCCTGCTGGAGGAGATGCAAATCCCTTTTGAGGTGAATGCGCTCTCCGCACACCGCACCCCCGAAGCCGTCGAGCAGTTTGCCCGCGGTGCCCAAGGGCGCGGTATACAAGTCATCATCGCAGCAGCAGGAATGGCAGCAGCCCTTCCCGGAGTTATCGCTGCCTCCACCACAGTGCCTGTCATCGGCGTACCTATCAAGGGCATGCTCGACGGATTGGATGCCATGCTGAGCATCATCCAGATGCCTCCGGGCATCCCCGTGGCTACCGTTGGTGTGAACGGTGCGATGAACGCCGCTATTCTCGCCGCCCAGATTGTCGCACTCAGCAACAGCGACGTGGCTCAGCGTGTGGCTGCCTATAAAGCCCGCCTCGGAGAAAAGATTGAGAAAGCCAACCGCCAGTTGGCCGACATCAAGGACTACACCTACAAGACCAACTAAGAAATATGACCGACCTGTTCAACTACCATCGCCGTGTTTCCTCTGAGGTCTGTGTCGGTGACACTCCCATGGGAGGCAACCATCCCATCCGGGTGCAGTCGATGGCTACCGTTTCCACCAACGACACCGAGGGTGCCACAGAGCAAGCCATCCGTATCATCCAGGCAGGAGGCGAATACGTGAGATTCACCACCCAAGGCACCAAGGAGGCCGACAACATGCGCAATATCCATGCGCTGTTGCACCAGAAAGGATACACCACCCCACTTGTGGCCGACGTGCATTTCAATGCCCGTGTGGCGGAGGTGGCCGCACAATGGTGTGAGAAAGTGCGCATCAACCCCGGCAACTACACCGACCCGGGCCGCACTTTCAAGCATCTGGAATATACCGATGAGGAGTATGCCCAGGAACTGCAGAAAATCGAAGACCGGCTGTTGCCACTGCTCAGCATCTGCCGTGAGCACCACACCGCCATTCGCATCGGTGTCAACCATGGTTCCCTCTCCGACCGCATCATGTCGCGATACGGAGATACACCTGAGGGCATCGTGGAGAGTTGCATGGAGTTTTTGCGCATTTGCCAGCGAGAGCAGTTCCACGACGTGGTGATTTCCATCAAAGCCTCCAATACGGTGGTGATGGTAAGGTCTGTCCGCCTGCTGGTCGCCGAGATGGAGCGTGAGGGGATGTGCTATCCCCTGCATCTGGGTGTCACCGAAGCCGGAGAGGGTGAAGACGGCCGCATCAAGAGCGCGGTAGGCATCGGAGCCTTGCTGGCTGACGGCATCGGCGACACCGTACGCGTGTCGCTTAGCGAGGCACCGGAACATGAGATTCCTGTCGCCCGCCATCTGGTGGACTATATCACCTGTCGCACTGGTCATCCGATGATTCCTGGCAGGGCAAGCGCAGACTTCGACTACCTGCACCCTGAGCGACGTACTACCGTTGCGGTGGAGCACATCGGCGGCAAGCAGGTGCCCATCGTCATCGTCTCAGGACAAGGCAATGAGGTGTTCGAAGATGACCTGCGCCCCGATTTCATCTATACGGGCAACCAGCCACCAGTATCAGAGAAAACATCTGCTTCTGGTGAGCGTCAGCGCTATATCGTCGACTTCGGAAGCTATGACGGGACGCCTGACACTTACCCCATCTTCCCCCATGCTGCCATGCCATTTATCGGCAGTGTCAATGCCCCGATCAAATTCCTCGTCCTCGAATATGGTGTCAATCCCGATGACTACCTGGCCTGTCTGAAAGCACATCCCGAAGTGGTGGTGGTGGCCGTGAGCCGCCATGCCAACCGTTTGGGTGAGCTGCGCGCCCTCGTTCATGAAATGATGAGGGCTGGAGTAACCAATCCTGTGGTGATATGCCAAGCCTATACCCATAGCAAACAGGAAAAAGGCGACCTGCAAATAGAGGCCGCGGCCGACATGGGCGCTCTGATGATTGACGGACTCACCGATGGCCTTTGGCTGATGAACAATGGCGATATCCCTCTCGCCGACATCGCAAGCACAGCTTTCGGCATCCTGCAGGCTGCCCGTCTGCGCACCACCAAAACAGAGTATATCTCCTGTCCTGGTTGCGGGCGCACCCTCTACGACCTGCAGTCGACCATTGCCAACATCAAGGCTGCCACCGCACATCTCAAAGGACTGAAAATCGGTATTATGGGATGTATCGTCAACGGTCCTGGTGAGATGGCCGACGCCGACTATGGTTATGTAGGAGCCGGTCCTGGCCGCATCTCCCTCTATCGCCAAAAAGAATGTGTGGAGCGCAACATCCCCGAATCAGAAGCCGTGGAAAAGCTCCTCCAGCTCATCAATATGGATAATCATCTCCTCTAGAATATCTAGAATATCTAGAGAATCTAGAATATCTAGATCATCTAGACCCTCAAAAAAAAGAAAAAAAACTACACCCTATGAACACAAAACCTTCCTACATCGCTGCTGCTGACCGCTATGCACAAGCAGAGAGCTTCTATCGCCGCTGCGGGCACAGTGGCGTGCTGCTGCCCAAGATTTCCCTGGGTTTCTGGCACAATTTCGGTGACGTTGACTCCTATCAGCGCAGCCGGGACATCACCCATTATGCCTTCGACCATGGCATCACTCACTTCGACCTCGCCAACAACTATGGACCTCCTTACGGCACCGCAGAAGAGACAATGGGACGACTAATGGTAGAGGACTTCGCTCCCTATCGCGATGAACTGTTTATCAGCAGCAAGGCAGGATATGATATGTGGGAGGGACCCTATGGCAATTGGGGTTCGCGCAAATATCTCATGGCCAGCCTTGATCAAAGTCTTCGCCGCATGCACCTCGACTATGTTGACCTGTTCTACAGTCACCGCTACGACCCCAATACTCCGTTGGAAGAGACGCTGCAGGCTTTGGTAGACATTGTGCGCCAAGGCAAGGCACTCTATGTAGGCATATCACGATGGCCCCTCGAAGCTTTGGCGTTCGCCGACAACTACCTTCGTGAGCGCGATGTGCCACTCCTCATCTACCAAGGCAAGCTCAACATGCTCGACCGTGAACCTCTGGAAGATGGTGTCATCGACTACTGCCGGGAGCACGGCATCGGCTTCATCTCATTCTCGCCGCTGGCACAAGGCCTGCTCACCGACCGCTATCTCAACGGCATTCCTGCCGACTCACGCATGTCACGAGGCGGTTCGCTGCAAAGCAATATTCTCACTCCCGAACTGCTGAGCCAATTGCGCAATCTCAACAGTCAAGCACAAAAAAGAGGCGAGAGCCTCGCTGAGATGGCCCTCGCCTGGATTCTTGCCCAACCCGGCATCACCTCGGTCATCGTGGGAGCCAGCAGCACTGCCCAACTCGCCACAAACTTGCGGTGTGTGGATGCCAAGCCGTTTTAGTTAGTCTTCCTCAACGCTGAAATCGTCCTTGCCCACGCCACAGATGGGGCATACCCAATCCTCAGGGATGTCCTCAAATGCCGTTCCGGGTTCGATACCGCTGTCAGGATCTCCTACTTCGGGGTCATAAACATACCCGCAGGTGTCACATACATACTTTTTCATGTCTTCTCAATTATTTAAATAGGTGAAAAAATAAAAGTCAACTTTAAGGGAGTTGTCTATCTCTTGATATGCCCGTCGAGCACCTGTTCGACACGCTCCACTATTTTCTCAGGCATAATGCCGTTCATACACGCCATGTCACCCCTGTGGCACGGTTTATCGCCAAACACACTGCACGGCCGGCAGGGCAGGTTGAGCTGCACCGCAGTCTCCTCGCTCTGCCGCCAGCCCATGAACCCCGCATAGGGATGGGTGGCTCCCCAAATGCTCACCACGGTCACATTGACCAATGAAGCCAGGTGGTTGTTGGCACTGTCCATCGACACCATCACATCAAGATGGCTCATGAGCGCCAATTCTTGATGGAGCCCCTTGGCCATGTCGGAAGCCACCACGCACCGGGGATAGAGCTTACACCATCTTTTGAAATACCGCCGCTCCTGTTCGCCAGCTCCAAAAAGGATGATTCTCGCACTTGGATGCCTGCTGCTGAGCTGTTCGATTACTTTTTCCATCTTCTCTGGCGGATAGACTTTTCCGGGATGGGCTGCAAAAGGCGCGATGCCTATCCACTGCTGGAAACTCTTCTTTTCCGTGAATTCTTTCTTTGAGATCACCCGAAGATTGCCCTTGGAGGGGAAGAAAGATTGAAACTCAAGACGGATAGGATAGCCGAGCTTGGCAAGCACATCAGCGTAGTTTTGAAACGAAGTGGGCTGTTGCACCATATTCTTGTTGCTCTTTGCCGTCAGCTGTCGCTTGCCCGCCTTGTGCTTGTCGATATGGGCCGTTTTGAAACGGTCGATGCGGAAGCGCATTCTCAGATATTTGGAGCGGAGCACATCATGCATGTCGGCGATAGCCGTGAAATGCTTCGCCTTCAGCCTTCTGTAGAGCGCATTGAGTCCCGGCAATCCTTTATGAGCCTGATTGAGTTCGGCATCCATGAACCCCACGTTTGGATACAGCCCATCGAAAAGCGGTCTCGCATTGCCGCGGCTGAGCACGGTGACACGCAAATGCGGATACTGCTGTGCCAGTGAATGCACCACGGGCACGAGCATGGCGGTGTCGCCAAGTGATGAGAAGCGTATGATGAGAATATGCTCCGTTTTCATGTATGTTCTCCGCTTAAGCCGTCATCGGCTCATTTGTTCTTATAGAGCACGGGATTGGTCGATGGGTCGTTGTACATCTTCATCTGCCGGTAGGTCTTCATGTATTTCCTGCCAGCGGCTATATCATCAAGCAGCTGGTCAATGGCCGTGGAAAGGTCACACTGCTGCTCCTTCAGCACAGCAAGCTTTGCCTTGCATTTCGCAAGATGTTCCTCATTGGCATCCTTGCGCTCCACCTGTTCCGACATGTGATAGATCTTCAGTGCCAGGATGGAGAGACGGTCGATGGCCCAAGCCGGACTCTCTGTGTTGATCTTGGCGTCGGGCAACACATTGACATCGCTAAACAAATGCAGGAAATAGGAGTCTATCTGCTCCACAAGGTCGGTGCGGTCCTGGTTGCTGCGGTCAATGCGCCGTTTCAGCTGCAGGGCCTCTATGGGGTCGATGTGCGGGTCGCGGATAAGGTCCTCAAGGTGCCATTGCACAGTATCTATCCAGCATTTCAGATAAAGCCGGTTTTCCAGCGTATCCCTCTTGAAAGGATTGTTGATAGGTGTATCGACATGGTCGGTGACATGATAGTCGCTGATAGCTTTGCTGAATACCTGATTGAAGCTTTCTGTGTTTGTCATACTGATGATTTTTACTCCTTGCAAATATAGCAATTAATGATATATGACGCAAATTATTTGCCTGATTTTTTGTCTTTCCCTCGTTTTTATGCACAGATAAGGGTGGTTTGTGCAATGTGAAATGCTTTTTTTAATAAAATATTTGCACACTTGAATAAAAATTAGTTCCTTTGCACCCGGATTTCAAAAATAGAATATTTATTATAAACATTTTTAAATTAGTTATTATGTCAGAAATCGAAAAACAAGTAAGAGACATCATAGTTGAGAAACTTTGTGTAAGTGAAGACGACATCAAGTTGGAGTCAAAATTCCAGAGTGATTTGGGTGCTGACTCTCTCGACACCGTGGAGCTCATCATGGAGTTTGAGCGCGTTTTCAATGTCTCCATCCCCGATGATCAAGCAGAGAAGATTGCCACTGTGGCCGATGCCGTTCAGTATATCGAGGATCACAAGAAGAGCGAGAGCCTTTAATCAGTCAACAAGTATTTTAAGGTAATAAGAATAAAACGAGGATTCACGCCTTCATTTGATGATTTATGGTTTATAGACCTC
>CAMZHP010000039.1 GCA_947306845.1 uncultured Prevotellaceae bacterium | reverse complement strand
GGCAGGATGTTGTGGCGGGCACGGTCTTTCTGCATGTTCTTGCACATCCGCTCATACAACATCTGGCGGTCCTCGGCAAGGTTCATGTCGATGAAGTCGACGATGATGATGCCGCCCATGTCACGGAGACGCAGTTGGCGGGCCAGCTCATCGGCAGCACCGAGGTTAACATCCAGTGCGTTGGCTTCCTGCCCGTTGGCAGACCTCGTACGGTTGCCGCTGTTCACATCCACCACATGCATGGCCTCTGTGTGCTCTATGATGAGATAGGCTCCATGCTTGTAGTTGACCGTCTTGCCAAAGCTCGACTTGATCTGCTTGGTGATGCTGAAGTTGTCGAAGATGGGCACCTGACCTGTGTAGAGCTTCACTATGCCCGCCTTTTCAGGGGCTATTAGAGTGACATAGTGCTTGACCTCCTGAAACACCTCCTCGTCGTTGACATAGATGTTCTCATACGAGGGATTGAAGAGGTCGCGAAGCAAGGCTACTGCCCTTCCTGTTTCCTCAAATACCAGCTGCGGCCTGTGCTGTGTCTTCTGCACCTTCGTGATGGCGTCTTCCCATCGCTGAAGCAGTACCTTGAGCTCCGTGTCCAGTTCTGCTACCCGTTTGCCTTCTGCTACGGTGCGCACGATGACACCGAAACCTTTGGGCTTGATACTCTGGATGAGCTGTTTGAGCCTTGCGCGCTCCTCGCCGCTTTTGATCTTTGTCGAGACAGAAACTTTATCATTGAAAGGCATGAGCACCAGGTATCTTCCTGCAAAGCTCAGTTCGCCTGTAAGTCGTGGACCTTTTGTGGAAATAGGTTCTTTTACAATCTGTACCAGCACTTCCTGACCTGCTGTCAGCGTGGTGGCTATGCTGCCGTCTTTCTTGAGGTCGGGCAGCCTGCTGGCTTTTGAAATGGGATAAAGTTTCTTCCTGTCGCTTTGTACCTGCTTGAGGTATTTGGCGTAAGAGTTGAATTGGCTTCCTAAGTCAAGATAATGGAGAAAGGCGTCGCGTTCAAATCCCACATCCACAAAACAGGCGTTGAGGCCTGGCATCAGTTTTTTTACTTTTGCAATGTAGATGTTTCCTACTGAAAATGATGCCGAGCGGGCTTCAGACTGATACTCTACGAGTTTTTTGTCCTCCAGCAGAGCTATCGATATTTCCTTCGCACGGACATCAATGACTACTTCGCTGGTCATTCCTCAAAATCTTACTTCAAAAAAAGGCATGCCAATCAATTCCCGGGGGAATCTGTTGACACGCCATTCAGCCGAATAGACTGTGGAGTGTTGGGCCGTGGCCTACTTGCTCTTATGTCTGTTCTTTCTTAGTCTCTTCTTGCGCTTGTGAGTAGCCATCTTGTGGCCCTTTTTCTTTTTTCCGTTTGGCATAACTCAATGATTGAAATGTGTTATTTTGATGTGTGATTAATCTTCGTCTTCCACATCCTCACCCTTCATCTTGGCAACAAAGCTCTTGGCGGGCTTGAAGCTGGGGAAGTCATGTGCTGATATGACTATGGTGGTATTCTTTGAGATGTTACGGGCGGTCTTCTCTGCTCTGTGCTTCACAATGAAGCTGCCGAATCCCCGAAGGTACACGTTCTCCTTGTCGAGAAGACTTTTCTTGATCACTTCCATGAAAGCTTCCACACTGAGTGCTACATCTTTCTTTGCCAAGCCTGTGGATACTGAAATCTGATTAATGATATCTGCTTTGGTCATTGTATTGTAAATTGTTAAAACGTGTTGTTTAATATTTTTACTCGTCATTCATTTGGGTCTGCAAATATACAAGTTTTTACCGTGATACGAAAATTTATCTTTGGATTTTTTAGGTTTTTGTGCCGAAAAAACAAATTTTGGTCTAATTTCCACGATAATAACACTTTATATTATAAATAGAAGCCGTGTGAAAGTTGAGCGTAAAAATGTGAAATGTAAGAAAAAGACAGGCTGTCACCAGCCTGTCTTCCTAATTTGTATGGGTTGATGGTCTCAGAAATTCCACCAATGCTTTTTCTTGGGGGCTGCGTGGTCGGCCAAACTGGTTTTCCTGGCATCGGCTATCATGTCGCTGAAGGATTTGTGCTCCTTGATCATTCTGTAGATCTCACCCCAGTCGGGCATCCCGCCCACATTGCGGTCATCTATCCAGACCTCAGCCTTGATTTTCCTGGAGAAATGGTTGTTGTTTTGCTTGCTTTCCTCAGGATAATCCTTGTTGACAGCATAAAACTCAACTCCTCTCTGCCTGCACCATTCCACGGCATCCTCAAGCAGCTTGTCTTCCCTGGTTGTCCATAGAATGACCTTATGCCTGTCCTTGATAAGCATTTTCAAGGTCTCAGTGGCAAAAGGCACCTCTGGTCCGATTTCGGGATATCTGTGCTCGACGATGGTACCGTCGAAGTCGACTGCTATGGTCATGGGGCAGACTTACAGTTTGATGGACGTATCGTTCTTGTTGCCGTAGTGGCTGTTGCTGTAGTTGCCATAAGAGCCATAGGTGCTGCCATAGCCACCGTATGAGCCGTAGTTGCCATAGCGGCCGTAGGTTCCGTAGCTGGTGTAGCGGCTGTACTTGCCATACTTTCCGTAGCCGTAGTAGTAGCCATACTTCTTCTTCGACATGTCGATACCGTTGATGACGATGGCCATGTTGGGCAGTTTCTTCTCCTGTGACAACGAGTTGACCAGGTCGAAGCTGGATTTCGGCGTGTAGTCTGCGCGGCACATGTAGATGGTGGCGTCGATGACACGGCCTACCTGGAGTGTATCGGTCACCAGACCTACAGGGGCGGTATCGATAAGCACGTAGTCGTAGTTGGCTTTCAGGATATCCATGACAGTCTCAAGCGACTGACGTGAGATCAACTCCGAGGGGTTGGGAGGCACCGGACCAGCGAGGAGCAGGTCAAGGTTGCCGTTCACACCAGAGGGGAGGATCTGTGAGCGCACATCTGCCTCACTGGGGTTCTCCTGTGCGAGCAGTGGGGTGATGCCGTGCTTGTGGTCATCAATCTCGAACAACTCAGCCAGACGTGGCTTACGGATGTCAAGACCGACGAGGACAACCTTCTTGCCGAGCAACGCGAAGCTCACTGCCAGGTTGGCGCAGTTGAATGTCTTGCCCTCACCAGATGTCGTGGATGTAAACATGATGACTTTCTGACCTTCACGCAGCATGAACTGTACATTTGTACGCATGGCGCGGAAGATTTCCTCCATCTGGTTGTTCTTGTTCTCGTGGACCACGATGTCGGCCTTTGTCTTGGCTGTCTCGCTTGCCACAGCCACATCGGCGATGATGGGCAGTTGGGTGAGGCGAGCCACGTCGTCGTGACCTTCAATCTTATACCTGAAGAATTTCAGCAGGAAGAGCACGAGTCCGGGAATGAGCAGACCCACAACAAGGGCGATGGGGATGACGACGGTGGGCACAGGGGTGACTTGGCCTTGTGACTCGGGAAGCTCAATCATTTTGCCTTTGTCAGCAGTAGAGGCGAGGGAGATGGAGTTCTCCTCACGTTTCTGGAGCAACATCAGGTAGAGGCCTGAGCGAACTTCCTGCTGGCGGCCAATCTGTGTCAGCATGCGCTCCTGTTCAGGAGTGGCTGATATCTGGCCAGCATATTTGTTGTACTGCTGGTTGATTGTGCTGCGCTGAATCTCCATGTTCTTGCGGCTCTGAGCCATGGCACGGCGGATGCTGTTGCTTAAGTCATCAAGCTGTGAGGTGAGGGGGAGCACCGAGGGGCTTTCCTCTGAAGCCGTGCGGAGAAGCCTGTTGCGCTGGAGCACGATTTCGTTGTATTTGTTGATCAAGCTGGTAGAGGTACCATCGTTCAGACCTACGTTGGAGGGGAGTGTTTGGTATTTGTTCTCGGGCTTGTCCATGTAGTCGGAGATGCTGTTGAGCAGGGCCATCTGTGTGTTGGCATCTGCCAGTCTTTGGTCATACTCACTGGCTCCACCCATGGCAGCGGTGGCATTCATACGGAGCTCAGTCATGTGCTGACTCTTCTTGTATGCCTCCAGCTGGCCTTCAGTCTCACCCAGTTCGGCGTTGATTTTTTCCAGACGGCCATTGATGAATTCCTCTGTGCGGTATGCCACTTCGTTCTTGTCCTCATTAGCCTGACGGTTGTAGCATACAGCCAGCTGATTGAGGTAGTCAATGGCGCGATTGGGAATCTCGTCAATGAGAGTCATCCTCACAATGGTGGTGTTCTTGGATGTTGGCGATACACTGAACGACCTCTTATATTTCTTGGCGGCCACATCCGGTGCCACAATATTGACATAGAGGGTGCTGCCTTCGCTCAGAGTGGAATTGCCATTGGAAGTGAACGATAGGTTGCCAGCATGGGTCTTGATGGTTTGGGGCAGGGTCGTAAAGGTCTTGTCTATGCTGTACGGGCCTTTGGAATAGCCATCTTCAGTAGATACCCAATAGTAGCCTTCCACTTTGTAGCTGCCCTTCTCATTGGTAATGGTGAGATAGATGGGGGTTCTGACATTGTCGAGATGAGCAGCGTCGATGTCCACGCTGATGGGTTGACGTTTGTAGACAAGTATATTCTTCACACGTCCCTTCATCTGATAATTCACATAAAGCTTAAGGTCTCGCACGACATCGGTGGCGAGGGCAAGTGAGGAGATGATTTCCATCTCATTGTCGATACCCTCGGTATTGGAAATGATACCCAGGTTGGCGGCACTCATCAAGGATGACCTGCTCCGGGGGTTGTCCTCATCTTTGATAAGCATCTTTGCCATTGACGAAAACCTTGGAGTGGTATACCTTAAATAAATGGCCGTGATGCCCAAGCAGATGATCAGCGAAAGTGCAAACCATTGCCAGTTGAGAATGAATGTCTGGAGAAGTGTGCGGAAATTGAAAAATGACAATTCCTCATTCGCTTCACGCAAATTCTCCGCATTGTTCAAATTGTTGTTCTCTTCCATTTTTTATTCTATTGATTTTTCCTTTTTTTCTTTCGTTGTAGGCCTCTGAGAGAACTCTCTCGAAGAATAAATGTTTGTCTTACGTCATTTTGGGCGCAAAGTTACAAATAAAAGTTTAACTAAGGAAACATATTATTTGAAATTTATATTTTTTTTATCATTATCCAATTGGCTAGCATCCCTTGTCAGATTTTGCACAGTCTATTAGAGAATGATTCTGATAAGCCCTGTGCTTATCGGCTCTGTTCCTGATTTGGGTGGCAACAGAGCAAAAACTTTGTTTTTTATTTTGCATTGCATCCGAATTTGACTAATTTTGCAGCCATTATCCACAACTCAACAACAATATCAAACAGAATATGGGATTCTTTTCAAGACTTTTCGGAAAGAAAGACAAAGAGGAAGTCAAGGTAGGAGGCATCGAGGATTACATGTCCTTGGTACGGGTATATATGCAGGCAGCGCTGGCTGAGCGTATGGGTATCACCAATCTGGCAATGCTGCCCGACCTTCGTGCTTTCAAGACTACACTAAAGGTGCCCACGGTGAACAACAAACTCGGACCGGGAGAGAAGGCAAAGTGTAGGAAAATGATGAAAGAAATTTATAAAACCGATGATTTGTTCTTTACGGAACTGGATGCCACAGTCAAGAAGAACTGCAAAAAGATTCAGGATCTTCAACCATTTATGTATCAATTCCAAGGCTTTACGCAAGACTTGATGATGCTGATGGGCAATCTGATGAAATTCAAGCTCCGCCTGCCCTCTTTCTTTAAGAAAGCAATTTACACCATGACAGAGAAGACGGTGAGTGACATTTTCAATAAGAATGACTTCAAGGATGCAGGCGTGGTGAAGACCGTGCTGGGCATCAGACAGTACAACAACCGCTTAGGATTCAGTCAGAAATGGGTGACCGACTTCGTTTATCAAGTGGTGATGCTGGCAAAGAAGGAACCACGGCAGAAAGAGGAGGAAACCAAATAAAAACACCCCAAACCCGCAATGGTGAAGGCTCCTGACAGGGCACCAGCATAGGGCAGAATGGCAAAAAAATCACTTTATTTTTGGATATTCTGATTTTATGCAGTACTTTTGTGGGCAAATTGACAGAATATGACTGCAGACGACAAGACGATCGCGCTGTTCACCACACGGCTTCGGCAGTTGCTTATACAATATGGGCAACTCGAAGAAGAGAACAAGAAACTTCGTGAGGAGTTGGAGAAGCGCGATGGCACCATCACCGATATGGAGTCGAAGTTGAGTTCGACGCAGGATGACTATCATAGCCTGATGACGGCGAAGATGCTGGAGATCACAGAGGGAGACATGGAGGCTGCAAAAGCCCGTCTCAGCAAGCTGATCAGAAGCGTCAACAAGTGTATCACACTCCTTAGTGAGCAATGATGTGAGCCATGTCTGAGGAAAGAACTGAAAAACTACATATTCGGCTGAACGTTGGCGATACAACCATCCCCATGAGGATTTTTCCCGAGGAAGAGGAAAAGTATCGCAGGGCTGCCAAACTCATCCGCAGTACGGTGACCCATTATATTTCACGTGCCCAAGGAAAGAAAAGCACCATAGACATACTGTATATGGCGCTTATCGACATTGCACTGAAGTATGAGGGAGAGTTGGAGCGCAACGACACAGCACCTTTCACAGATATTCTCACACAACTGACAACGGAGATTGAGGATGCCCTCGGAAGCAAGGCTTGATAAAGTCTTGCAGAAGCATGGAACCAGGATTTTTGTGTGAGATATCAAACAACTATATATACTTTTAATAATGAACCCAATAGCTACCATTATCATTGCAGCAGTCTGTCTCATTATAGGCTGCGTCGTGGGCTACATGCTCTTTCTCCGTGTCATCAAGGGGAAATATAATGAGATGATTTCGGCTGCCAATCATGAGTCGGAGGTCATCAAAGAGAAAAAACTGCTTGAGGTAAAAGAGAAATTCCTCAACAAAAAGTCTGAACTTGAAAAGGAGGTGCAGGCACGCAACCAGAAACTGCAGCAGAGCGAGAGCCGGCTGAAGCAGCGCGAGGTGTCGCTCAATCAGAAACAGGAAGAACTTGGCCGCAGACGCCAGGAGGTTGAGCAGGCTCAGAAACGTATAGAAAACGAGAAGAAACTGCTTGTCATCAAGCAGGAGGAACTGGAGAAGATGCAGAATCAGGAGCGTGAGAAACTGGAGGAACTTTCTGGTCTGAGTGCAGAAGAGGCCAAGAACCGGTTGGTGGAGAGCCTGAAGGATGAGGCTCGCACCGATGCTGCCAGCTATATCAATGAGATTATGGATGAGGCCAAGCTCAATGCCAATGCCCAAGCCAAGAAAATTGTCATCCAGACCATCCAGCGTGTGGCTACCGAGACAGCCATTGAAAACTCTGTCAGCGTGTTCCATATCGACAACGATGAAGTAAAAGGCAGAATCATCGGCCGTGAGGGTCGCAACATACGTGCTTTGGAGGCTGCCACTGGCGTGGAAATCGTAGTGGACGACACACCAGAAGCTATCGTTATCTCTGCTTTCGATCCCATCCGCCGCGAGGTATGCCGGTTGGCTCTTCATCAGCTGGTCGCAGACGGAAGAATCCATCCCGCCCGCATCGAGGAGGTGGTTGCCAAGGTGAAGAAACAACTCGACAATGAGGTGATTGAGACCGGCAAGCGCACTGCCATTGACCTGGGTGTACACGGACTCCATCCCGAACTGGTGCGTATCATCGGAAAGATGAAATACCGCTCTTCTTACGGCCAGAACCTGTTGCAGCATGCGCGTGAGACTGCCAACCTTTGTGCCGTGATGGCTTCTGAACTGGGACTGAATCCAAAGAAGGCAAAGCGTGCCGGACTGCTTCACGATATTGGTAAGGTGCCTGATGAGGAGAGCGACCTGCCCCACGCACTCTATGGAGCGAAGATAGCAGAGAAATACAAGGAGAAACCCGATATCTGCAATGCCATCGGTGCTCACCACGATGAATTGGAGATGAACACGCTGCTGGCACCTATCGTGCAGATTTGTGATGCTATCTCAGGTGCCCGTCCTGGTGCCCGCCGTGAGATTGTGGAGGCTTACATCAAACGCCTCAACGACCTGGAGGCCATTGCCATGAGCTATCCCGGAGTGACCAAGACCTACGCTATCCAGGCTGGACGTGAGCTCAGAGTCATCGTGGGAGCCGACAAGATGGACGACAAGGAGACCGAGGCTCTCTCGGGCGAGATTGCCAACAAGATCCAAAACGAGATGACCTATCCCGGACAGGTGAAGATCACTGTCATCCGTGAGACACGCTCCGTGGCTTACGCCAAATAGGATTGGACAATAGCAGAACAGCCAATCGGCAGATATAGAAAATTGCCCCGTTTCCATGCGAAACGGGGCAATTTGTTGTTTGTTGCCTTTTTCCCCATTCTTTGACGGTATTAGGCATAAGAGTGCATGCCGCCCAAAAAGTAGTTGACGCCAAAATAGGTCATGAGCAATGTGAGGAAAGCGAGCACCATATAGATGTGGTAAGTGCGTGGCCTGCGGAGTGAAGGCAGAGACTGTGAATGGACTGCTACGGCATAGACCATGAGGGTGATGAGCGCCCAAACTTCTTTCGGATCCCAGCTCCAATAGGTGCCCCAACTGACATTGGCCCAGATGGCGCCGGTGAAGATGCCGATACCCAGTGCTGTCAGCGAGGGGTGGAGAAATAGCAGGGACAGCACCTGAAGATATTCGGCACGCCGGGGCATCAGAAGAGCGGCCACCCCACAGGCAAAGGTGATGCTCAGCAGGGCATAGGCCAGCATGATGACACTCACATGGATGCTGAGCAGGGGAGAGTTGAGCACAGGCATCACATGGGTGATGGCAGGATTCATCTGGCCGATGTGTGATACCAAAAGGGCGAACCCACTGATAAGCAGTCCGAAGGTGGTCATGATGGGGATTCGCCGCGCCATGATGACGGCAATCCATTGAGTGAACCAGGCGATGATGAGCATGGTCTCGTATCCGTTGGTCATGGGCACCGTTCCGCTGATTATCCATCTGAGGATGATGCAGACGGTAAGAGCAAGAGCCGACAACATCATGGCCCATCGTGAGAGACGGTTGGCAAATAACGATAGGATGGCCATCGTGAGGTTGAACATGAACAGAATGGTGGCAAAGGGGATGGCATTGTAGATGCGCTCTGCTGCCGTGCGTAATGGGGTGGGCAGCGAGGTTCCCCCGTATGTCGCCTGATATTTCCCGAGTTTGTGCAAGGCGTCCATCACACGCATGTCATGACCCGCCCTCACATCGTTGTTGATGATGCCGAAGATGTCTTTAATGTATTGGCTGCGCTGCGGTTCCATGTCTTGTGGGAACGAGGAAGAGGGTGCGTACCAGGTAAGGGAGGAGGGCCGGCTGGGTGAACGGAAAGGAAACAGCTTGAGGGTAATTCCGCGACGGAGGCTGAGAATAAGCTGAAGTCTGTCATCCAACTCCATGATATCCTTGTGCAGCTTATCGCCGTTGCCTTGCTGGTATTCCATCAGCAGTGGTCCGAGGATATAGGACTGATCACGGAAGAGGTCGTTGAATGACACATGGCTTGCCAGCCCCAGCTTGCCCCTGATGTCGCTACTCTTGACACGGATGACTGGTTCATTGCACCACTCGTCGCCGTAAAAGATAAAACCTGTGAGCACTTGCTCGGCAGAATATGAGCCGTAATGGCGCTTCCCGCTGAGTTTCTTGCAGAAATCAAGAGCGTAGGTCTGCACTTGGCAGATGCGCCCGTTGTAGTCGATGAAGAGTCGGCCAAAGGCCTCGGCCTGCTCACGGGTGAGGGTGTTGGCACCTTGTGCCGGGATTGCTGTGAAGAGGATGGCCAGGAGAACGGGTGCGCTTTTCTTCAGAAGCGGATGATGAAGGAGACGGCGGAAAGTCCCCTTGGGGTCGGCGAGCATCCAGAGAAGTGCGACGAAGAGCATGGCATATCCGATGTAGGTGACGGCGATGCCCCATGGGTCGATGTTGACAGTCAGGTAACTGCCATGTCCATCCTCATCGTAACTGCTTTGGCAGAGTCTCACACCTTGTGCGGAGAAAATTCTGTTCATTGATACATGGGCCTTGAGGGTGTCATCACGGTGGGTGATGGTGAGTGACGATATGTAATCGGCTGCTGATGCGGTGCCTTCATGGTAGGCAATTTGGAATGTGTCGAGTGTTATGGTGAAAGGAATCTGCCTGATGGAAGGCCCGTTCTCTCCTTGTGTCAGGATACTGTTGGTGCTCAACCCCTCGCGTAGGTGGACGATGCCGCTCACGGAGAATAGGTGAGTGAGCAGCGCCCCTGTGAGGATGATCACAAGGGCGCTGTGAAGGGTAATCAGACTGGCGCGTCTCATCCTTCTCCTGATGATCCACGCGATGGAGGTGGCTGTGAGCAGTGCCCATAGGGCGGTAAACCACCAGGCTCCATAGATGTGACTCACTATGTAGGCTGTGCCGTGGTATCTTTCCAACAGTGTGGCAGCGCCCATCGCCGTGATGACGGCGAGAAAGAGAAGGATGATGATGCGCTTGAGCATGGAATGGCTGGTCAGATGCTTCTAAGGAACTTCACAACAGCGTCACGGTCGCTCTTGCTGAGGTTATAGAACTTCAGGGTAGAATCATAGGCGTCGCTTTGCTTGCTGTATCCATGCCACATGATGGCTTCTATCTCATTGCGGGCGCGACAGTCGTGCAGACGGTCTTCGGCTCCGGTGTTGATCTTGGAGAGACCTCGTCCCCAAAGTGGGGTGGTGCGGCACCATGAGCCATGTATGCCGTTTTTCATGTATAGCCTGTGCTGCACCATGTCGGTGTAGGGATAGATGGTCTGGTTCTGGTATCTCGGCAGGATGAGGCCTGCTGAGGTGAGGATGTTGGGCGACCAATAGTCATCGTGGGTGGTCTGCCATTTCGGACGGTGGCAGGTGGCACATCCGATCTCATGGAAAACCTTTTTGCCCTGTTGCACTTCCGGGTCGTTGAGGTTGCGGGCGCGGGGGATGGAAAGGCCGCGGTGCCACACCATGAATGCCCAGAAATTGACATCGCTCATTTCTGGCTCGAAGTTGTGCCAGGCATTGTTAAATTGGTTGGTTGAGGGCGATAGGAGGTGGCGCACGGCATCGGAGATGCCCTCGTCACTGCCATCGGCATAGTAGGGTGAGGAAGGATTGCTCTTGATGGCGCTGATCACCGACGGTGTCTCGCTCATCCGCTTGGCCCAGGCTTCCGTGGTATAGAGATAAGGCCGGTCGCTGCGGCTCACATTGGTGATGTTCCAGATGGCGTTGGCTCCGGCTCCGTCCTGCAGCGAACCTCTGGTGCAGGCATACGTGAATTTCTTGATGCGGTTGACTCCGTTGGCAGTGTACATGGCTGTTGGTGCCCAGTCGTTGGCGGCTTTGTCCCACATTGCTGGGTTGAGCTCTACATAGGGCGCCTCCCGCTGATACTGTGCCTTGATGGAGTCGTCGGGAATCGCATCGATGAGTCCGGTGCCGATGATGCCGATGGTGCTCTCAAGCCTGAATGCGAGATTGGTGGGCACAGGGTCGGTGTTGAATGCACTGGCGGGTATGTTGAGTTCTGGATAGATGAGCTCGTAGGTCTCGCCATCGGCAAACTGCATGGGGATGCCGCTCTCCATGGAGGTCAGGCGTTTCCATTGCAGGTCAATCTGGTCTTCGTCGATAGGAGGCAGGAAAGGTGATGTGGCAATGGTTTGCGGCATGCCTGTCACCTCGCCGATATAGGGTCCGTCGTCGCTGTTGGCACCGTCGACAGGGTGATACACCACGAGCAGATAGCCGTTGCCCCATGATGCGGTATAGCGGTCGACGCGCTTGCCGTGTCCGTAGGCAGGATGGCAGTCGAGGCATGATTTTCTCACGGCGGCCGGCCCTAATCCGCTGAAGGGTGGCGTACCTGTGTTGAAGTTGCGCTCGAAGAATGCCTCGCCTTTGTTGAAGGCTTCTGTCAGTCCCATCTGTGTCACGGCGGGTGTCTCGTCCTCATAGCATCCAGCGCTCACATTGTCGGTCGTTCCGAGTTGGCCGCCGGGATACCACTCTTCGGCAAGGAAGTTGCCCACTTCCTTGCCGATGTAGTCCGCCTCTATTTTTGTTTCATTGATGGTGCCGTTCTCGTCGTCGTCATGACAGGAGACGAGACCTATGCTGAGCAATCCCATCATAATGAGTGCATGGTTCTTTTTCATATTGGTCAGTTTTCGTTTTTATTTGATGGTTGCTGCCCAACTGGCTCCTGCGGCAAGCTGCTCATCGAGGTCGTTGATGGCATCCATGGCGGCTTTCACCTTGGTGGCTTTCGGGTCATCAACGAATGCAGCGCCTCTCTGGCATGCCTGGAGGGCGGCAAGGGCAGCGGCGATCTTGGCCTCAAGGTTGGCTGCGAGGGTCTTGTTGTAAGTGCTGGCCAATGCCATGACTGAGTGGCTGGCTGGAGTGCTCAGTCCCACGCCGCCATAGAGAGAATTCTTGATGCTGCTGATGTTGTCGTAGAAATCCTGGAATGATTTTTTGGAGTAGGGTGACTCAATGTAGTTGGGGTCCTCACCGGTATAGGCCAGGCCCATCTTGGTGTTGGCCACCTCGTTGCAGATGTTGGAACAGCCGGAGTCGAAGATGGTGACAAGCACTTCTTGCCATGTCTTGAAGATACTGCCGGCATTGGTGGCATTTTGGAAGTGGTCGCCGTAATAATTGGCGCCGATTTGTGTCTCCAACTCGCACTCTTCCACGCGGTCGCGATGCCCTTTTGCTGTGCTCTCACCGCGCCATGCCATCTCCAGCTGGAAGCACTTGTCGCGGAGGTCTCCGGCCACGGCTGTCGCATAGATAAGCTCCTGCTCACCAGTCACATTGGCACCTATGGCTGTGAATGCGGCGTCGCTCTCATTGGCTTGGAGTGAGGTGAGTGTGCGGTTGCTTCCATCGCGGAAGATGATGAATTCGATGCCGTGGAATCCAAGCAGCTCTTGGCCAAGTTTGGCTCCAGCGTAGGCTATTCCCTCGTCGCCGTTGTCAAGCATTCTCACCTGGTCGGCATTTTTCAGGGCTACTGCCAGCGCGTCGAGGTCGAGGGGCCATGTGTCGATGTGGGGGTCGATGCCGAAAGTGGTGGCGGGGCCATACAGAAAAGCCTCCGACTGTTCCCAAAATGACCTTGCGCTGAGGAAGGTTGAGCAGATGTTGTCGATGTCGCCTTGGGTGAGTTTCCCGTTCCTGAATGCGGTCTTGGCACTCTCCAGCTGTTCGTAGAGCTTCTCTGTGGCATCAGCCAGGTTGGTGTATGTGGGGAAGACCACGCTTTCCACATATTGTTTGGAGAGTGCTTCAATCGCCTTTACTTCTTCTGAGGCGGTTTTCACTTTTTCATCATCATCATCATTGCTGCATGAGGTGAATGTCATGGCGCCGGCAAAGAGGCAGGCGGCCATCAATAGATTCTTTTTCATTGTTGTGATATTTTGAATGAAACTTTTTGGTTGCTCATTTAAAGGAAAAAGCCTTCGTAGGCGATGCCGATATTGATGGATGGCTCGTTGTTGTACTGTGTGTTGAGATAGCGTTTGGAATACTCTGCCTTGACGGCGATTTGGCGAATCGGGTGATAGTTGATGCCCAAAGCCATGCGGTTTTTCTTGGTGAACTCATATTGCTGCTGGTCGTCAGAGGGGATGTAGGAGTTGTAGTACTCATATCTGCCGAAGACATATAATTGCTGTCCGAGATGCCTAAGCTTGGCGATTTGTGAGAAAATGTCGTAGCCGGCCTCGATGCCGATGGCGGCGGCGTTCTTGCCTACGGGCATGCTGCTGTAGGGAGCGTTGCTCACCTTGGCGCGTGTACGTTTGATGGTGTTGATGCTGGTTGCGTCGCCCACATAGCCGTAGTCGGCCTGTCCGCGTACTATCCAATTGAAGCGCTTGAAGGTGAAGTCGATGGATCCGATGGCTACGTTTCCCTTCACATTGTCATAGGCCTTTTTCTCTCCGTTGACATTGGTTCCTTCCATGTCATGAGGATAGGTGTTGTGCATGGCGCGGCCGAAGTATCCGCTCAGACCAATGCGCAGTCCTGGAAGGGTGTAATTGTCGAGCCGGGCTGCGAAACCATATTTGTTGGCTACCTTGAATTCAAAGGCGGAGCCTGCGCCACTCTTTATCCAGTTGTCACGGCTGAAGCGGAATGCGTCGAGCCCTGCCACCACTTCCACCTCATATCTGAAATCGCCGAGGCGCCCCCACAGGCTGACACCTGTGTCATGCCATGTGGAGGGAAGGATGGTATTCTCGCCTTCAGGACGGTAGACCGTGAAGAAATTGAGCGGTTCGTGGTGGGCGTTGTTCAGGCCAACGGGAACAACGATGTGCCCCGCGCGTAGGTTGATGGCTCGTGAGAAACTTTTCTGCAGCCAGAATTGCTCCAACTCCACCTCACCGCCTTTTTCTACTTCCTGCTCCCATTCTCCGGCTTCCTCAAATTCTTGTTCCACTGCGCTTCCGGTGCCAGTGTGCTCAAATTCTATCTCTGTGCCCATGGTCCAGCCTTTGCCGAAGTCATAACCGAGGTAAACCACGGCGTGGGGTATGTCAAAACGACCATGGCTGGGGTCATTTTTATATTGGGCGGCTTTGGTGTAGCGATAGATGTTGTCGCTATAGAAATTGCGGGATAAAGCCACTTCGCCGTAGCCACCGATGGTCAGGCGCTTGCCGTTGGCGTGTTCCATCACACTGTCTGCGGCATTTTCCTGAGCCTGAGCGGTGGGCGCACTCAACAACAGCATGGTGGCTGCGACTATCTTTGATGCTGTCAGTTTCATTTTTTTCTAATTTCAGAGTGTGTTCAAATCTTGTGCAAAGTTAGTGTGGTGGCTTTGATTGCACAATACTCAAAGATTGGTAAAGAGTTTCAGACAGAGGGGGATGGGAAAATACCTAGTTATTGTGATTGCATGAGTTGGGGAAAAATTGTATTTTTGCATCATCAACGCAAACGCATTGGAGTTATGAAGAATCAGAAAATGTATGAGGCTGATGACAGCATGATATCGCTTATCCGCGACAATTACAGCCTGTTACAGAGTTTGGGATGCTTTGGTATCAACCTCGGCTTTGGCGACAAAACCGTCAGTGAGGTATGTGAGGAGCAGGGTGTCGATACATATACTTACCTGGCTGTGGTCAACTTCATCATAAATGGGTATCGTGATTTCGACGATGTGTCCAAACTCTCTATTCCGACCCTCATGCAATATCTCAAGGCCTCGCATGAGTATTTCTTGGGATTCCAACTGCCGTCCATACGCACGCAGCTGGTGGGAGCCCTTGATGAGAACGATAATCTGGCCAGGCTGATTCTCAAACTTTATGATGACTACGCGCGTGCCATCCGCTCGCACATGAAATATGAGGAGAAAACAGTCTTTCCCTATGTGGAAGCTCTGCTTGGTGGCGAGCCGACAGGCAGCTATGACATAGAGACCTATTCGAAGCACCACGGGCAAACTGACAGCCTGCTCCGTGAGCTCAAGAGCATCATCATCAAATATCTGCCGAGCGACGGACTTCACAACAACCAGCTCACCGCATGCCTGTATAATATATATAATAATGAGGAATGGCTTTCTCATCATGCCGATGTTGAGGAATCTGTCTTCATTCCGGCCATCAGAAGGTTGGAAAGGAAGATCAAGCAGAGCGATGTCTCAGCCAAAATATCCAGCATGATCAGCCAAAACGGGGAGAGCAACGAGTCGCTTAGCGAAAGGGAAAAGGATGTCATCGTCAGTCTGGTGCAAGGAATGTCGAACAAGGAAATCGCCGACCATCTGTGCATCTCCATCAACACCGTCATCACGCATAGGCGGAATATCGCGAGAAAGTTGCAAATCCATAGTCCTGCAGGACTCACCATCTATGCCATTGTCAATCATTTGGTCGATATTTCCTCTGTCAAATTGTAATTTCTGTCGTTTCCGCATGTTCATGCAGTGTTCATGCGGAGCGCTGCAACCATCTTGGAAAAGATAAGCCAGATCCGACAAAACAGGGCTGCATGGATGGAATCAATCCCCATCATCCGTTTTTTCATGTAAGCGGCTAATAGCCAATAAGTATAAAAGGTACACTATACTTTTGATGGGGATATTGTAAATAAAAAATCATTAAAATACCT
>CAMZHP010000038.1 GCA_947306845.1 uncultured Prevotellaceae bacterium | reverse complement strand
TCGCGTCCCTACCAGTCGCACCGCCATCTTCGCAATGGTAATCATAATTCTTAATCCCTAATCCTTAATTCTTAATTCCAAAATCCTTAATTCTTAATTCCAAATCTATTTGACGGGTGCGAAGAGGAAAGAGAAGCTCTTCTGACCATAGGCCACGCGGTAGGGAGGCAGGGCCTCGGCATTGCCGCTCCATGAGTCGACACCGCCCACACCGGTATGCTCTCCGTCGATGAAGAGGTTGGTGAACTTGGAGTGTGGTATCTGCTGTGGGTGGCGCTGCTCCTTGTCATCGCCGTCGTCAAGGTCAGCGATATTATAGTGCAGGGCAGAGGCATAGAACGGCTTTTCCATTCCCCTGACCATCAGTCCTACACCAGCATTGTCGGTCTGCATCCACCACATCATGTCGCTCTTGGTGCCTGTCTCCTGCGGACGGACGTAAGGATAGAACTGTTCGTCGGCGGTCTGGCGATAGACATCGATGAGCTGCGAGTATTTGCGGTCGGCGTAGTTCTCAATGGGTCCGCGTCCGTAGTAGGTGCTGCGATCCATGTTGTAGGGCAACTGCATCACCAGTCCGAAGCGCATCATATTGGGGATTTTTGCACCCTCTTCCGTGCGCAGGTTCTCGGTGACCATCATCCGTCCGTCGGTAAAGAAGCGATAAGCCATCTCCAGCGTAGCCTTCACATCAGGCATGTCGAAGACGGTGGTCACGGTGTTGCTCTTCTTGTCCCAGGTGATAGACTTCAGGTTCATTGCCGGATTGCGCCACACCGAGTACCTGCGGTGAATCCGGGCTCCCATGTCGTTGTCAGTGGGTGCGCGCCAGAAGTTGGGCAGGATGGTACCGCCCTCTCCCAGCATCTGCTTGCCATCGACCGCCCACTCCTTCAGCAAGCCGCTCTGCTTGTCGAAGACAGCTGTGAACACATCATTGGCAACGGTCATCATACCCGTCTTCTTATTGTCTTTGCACTTGACACGGCCTCCGCCATTGACAGCGAGGTCGGAAAGATTGTCCACACTGGCCTCCCCAAACTGTTGGTAAGCCACCACCTGACCTGCATCCATCAGCGGTTCGGCTTTCTTCAACTTGAAGAACACGTTGAGGAAAGCCCCCTTGAGGTCTTCGTCGCCGATGGGCAACTGATAGGAGGCTGACTGCTGGGGTGCCACGCTGAGTTGGTCAATAATTCCCTTTTGGAGTATATTGCCCTCATCCACGAGCTGCCACTCCAGACAGATATTGTCGAGGTTGCGGAAAAAATACTCATTGAACACTTTTAGCGAGAGACGGCTGCCATGCTCCAGCGTTGTCCAGATATTCTGGTAGTAGTAGCCCACCTCATACATGTGCGGGTTGGGCACGCGGTCGGGGCTGATGAGTCCGTTGCAGTTGAAGTTGTTGTCGCTGGCATCATAAGTGTTGTAGTCGCCGCCATACTTGTAGATGGCACGTCCCTGGTCGTCGGTGCCATGGAGCGCCTGATCGACGAAGTCCCAGATGAAACCACCCTGGTATTTGGGATATTTGCGCACGAGGTCCCAGTATTCCTTGAACCCGCCGCAGGAGTTGCCCATGGCATGGCTGTACTCACACTGGATGAGCGGCTTCTGGTCCTCGGGACGGTCGCTCTTCGCATAGCGCTCGCACCAGTCCTGGCTGGCGTACATCGGACAGCGGATATCGGTATTGGGACCGCTGCCTGCCTGTTCCCAGTGCACGGGCCGGCTCAGGTCCTGACTCTTGATCCACTGATAGGCGGCTGTGAAGTTGGGTCCGTTGACCGTCTCGTTGCCCATCGACCAGATGATAACGCTCGGATGGTTGAAGTTGACCGCCACATTATGCTGGTTGCGCTCCAATATCTGTTTGGCGAACTGTGGTTTCTTTGCCTCCGAGTCATCCCTGTAGCCGAATCCATGCGACTCCTGGTTGGCCTCCGCACAAAGGTAGATACCATATTCATCGCAAAGGTCATACCACACGGGGTCATCAGGATAGTGGCAGGTACGCACAGCATTGATATTGAACTGCTTCATGATCTGAATATCCTGTATCATGCGCTCCCGCGACACCACATACCCGCCGTCGGGATCCAGTTCGTGGCGGTCAGCACCCTTGATATAGATGGGCTGCCCATTGACCAGCAGTTGTGCATTGCGTATCTCCACCTTTCGGAATCCCACTTTTTGCGGAATTGCCTCGTATGCCGTGAACCGGGCGTTGGGTGTGGTGGGCGACACGAGCAGTGTATAGAGATAGGGAGTCTCTGCCGTCCATTTTTGGGGATTGGGCACCTCCATCCTCACCTCTGCCACTCCATTCTTGGGATTCTGCACGGTCTGCAGTGCCACACTCTTGCCCTCAGCGTCGAGCAGTTCGAGGGCGAGATGGCATTTACCGGTGAAGTTGATTTTCACATCGAGCACACCATCCTTGTAGTTATTGACAAGGTCGGGGGTGATGCGGATGTCATCGATATGTATCGCTTTGTCGCGGGCGAACAGGTAGCAGTCGCGGGCCACACCCGAGAGGCGCCAGAAGTCCTGGTCCTCGCAGTAAGAGCCGTCGCACCACCGAAAGGTTTGGAAGGCAATCAGGTTATCGCCTTTTTTGAGATAGGGCGTGAGGTCGAACTCCGCAGCCATCTTGCTGTCCTCGGTATAGCCAACAAACTTTCCGTTGACCCACAGGTACATGTTGGATGTCACCGACCCGAAGTGGGCGATGACCTGTCGTCCCTGCCAGGAATCGGGTATGGTGATGATTCTGCGGTAACTGCCCACATGGTTGTCACGCGTGGGCACTTCTGGCGGGTTGTTCTGGAAATGGCCGCGCCATCCGAATCCGATGTTCACATAGATGGGGTCGCCGAAACCATTGAGTTCCCACAGCCCGGGCACATTCATCTTATCCCATGCCGAGTCATCGTAGTTCTCCATGAAGAAGTCGGTGGGGCGCTGGTCGGCATGCTCCACCCAGCGGAAGTTCCATTTTCCTTCCAGGGAGAGGTAGTTGGCAGATGCCTTCATGTTGCCTTCACGTGCCACCTCTGGGTTCTCGTATGCAAAGAACCAAGTGTGGGGTGTGAACCGGTTGATTTCATTCACCTGCATGTCGTGCCACTCCGTAAAAGTGGGCACGTTGTCGGCATAAGCCGCCATAGCCGCCGTGGCCAATAAAAATAGCAATGCTTTTTTCATATCTGATGATTTAGGAGTTTTGGAGTTTTGGAGTTTTGGAGTTTTGGAGTATAGGAGTTTAGGAGTTTTGGAGTTTAGACAATACTCTTTTTTAAACTATGAACTATGAACTATGGACTATGAACTATGCACCATGAACTATTGAACGTATCTCAAGTATTCGCAGGCGGCGAGGAGGAAGGCCCCCACCCCGAAGTTGGCCTGACTGTTCTGGTCCACCACCTGTCCTGGGATAGCTTTCTCGCCGATGGGCTGCACATAGCCCACCTTGCCGTCGGCCTGCATGGCTGTCTTGGTGAGGTAGCGCCATGCCTTTTTGATGACAGGCGCGAATTCTTTCTTGGACAGATAGCCATTGTTGACCCCCCACAGCATCCCGTAGGTGAAGAACGCCGTCCCGCTGGTCTCGGGCCCTGGGGCCTGCAGCGGATCCATCATCGAGCGTGTCCAATATCCCTCCTTTTGCTGCAGGCCAGCGACGGCACGTGCCAACCTGACATATTTGTCGACAAAGAACTGCCGATGAGCGTAATTTTCCGGCATGTCCTTCAACACCTTTGCCAGTCCGGCAAGCACCCATCCGTCGCCCCTTGCCCAGAAATCTTTCTTTCCACTTTCTGTCTTGTGTTTGGGATAGACATACTTTCCGTCGCGGAAATAGAGTCCTGTCTCGGTATCGAGCATGATGCTGTCGGTATAGCAGATGTTCTCATAGAGCTTGTCGAGGTAGCGCTTATCTCCGGTAAGCTTATACATCTTCGTCATCACCGGCATCACCATGTAGAGCGCATCCGCCCACCACCAATAGTCATGGTCCTTCGAATAGGCCACATAGCCCATCACTTCCTTGGCGCGCATGATGCGCTTCGAGGGGTTGTCATGAGGCGGTATTCTCTTCATGCCCTTGGGCAGAGGGGTGTAGGTGCCCATGGCCACCCAATAGAGGTCGATATAGGTCTGGAAACAGATCTGCCAGTCGCCGAAGAGCACATGGCGCGGACCCTCACCGTAGTTCTTGTATTCCCACTTGGCAGGGTCACTCTCCGTCGCCCCCATCCATTTGTTGTGCTCTGCCCAGCGCAGAGAATAGTCAAGATAGCGCTGCTCTCCCGTGAGGAGATAGGCCTCCATGTTGCCGGTATGATAGGCGGCATTGTCCCAAAAAGAGCGCACCTCAGCGGGGTTGTTGGCTTGCCAGTAGGTATTGACGCGGTCGATGATGGCGAGCACCTTGCGAGCCTTTGTGCCATGGGCTGCCATGGCGGTGGTCGCCATGAAACACAACAGGGAAATGGTCAGTAGTTTTCTCATTGTTTTGTAGATAATTGCCAGCTATTTTGTCCGACCTGTAAGACCAGTCGGACTTATCGGAAAAAGTGACAAACGAATTCGCGAAGCAAATATAATCATTTTATGTGAACCCACAAAAAAATGCGCCGTTCTTTTTCTACATTGCAATGCGACAGAAAAAAAGCTATTTCTGCTTAAATGTCGTATTTTTCGACAGTTGTCGCAATAAAACCAGAAAAAAAAGCAAAATAATTTTCATTTCAGCAAAAAACAGCCTATCTTTGCCATAATAACTTTCCAAGGGGAAAATACGTTCTAAAATGATGTAAAACAATTGAAATGAAAAAGAAATATCTTCACTCTATCGGCGACTGCGCCAATATGCAGCTGCCGTCACCACGTCCATACACCTCACCCAACGTCTGGACAAGCCCTTCTTTTCTGCATGAAACGGTTTTGGGAGACTCAGTACTGCACACGACCATCAAGGACGGCCCAGCCACTGTGGATGGGCGCAGCAATGAAATGAATTTCGACGAGGATGAGCAGAGCGCCCCCCCGTCGCTCTGGAATGAATGAAAGACAACAAAAACAAGATCAACAATAGCCTTATGAGAAACAATACAAAACAAACCGTCAGGAATGTCCTGACCTTTCTGTTCATCCTAAGCATGACGCTGCCTGCCATGGCCAATTCCTTTTCGAACAAGGCCAGCAGGTCGGGCACCAGTGGAGGCGTCTCTTGGAACGCCAATTTCCAAATTGAGTTTGAGAACAACACCAGCCACAGTTACGGTTGGTGGACAGGCGACGGCGAAGGCAGCATGTGGAACCGCCTCTGCATGGTGGAGGTCGGCAACGGCGCCACCTGCACCACTGCCAACCCAGGCTTTGACGTCAAGTTGGGCGTAGGTGTGAAGCACTCCAAAGACATGGAATACCAGAATACCGATTTCGACTGGTATTTGGTGAAAGACAACGGCGAAACAAAAAAAGTGGCCGGCAGTTACATCAACAGCGATGACTCGCAATGCTACCTGCTTGACAACTATGCCTCGTCATACGTGTACATCACCCATCCACAACTGTTTCGCACAGGCTCAGGAAAAACGAGTTACGGGCACCAGATCGGAGCCCATGTAACCCTGACAAAGAAAGCCTGGGATGAGGGCTACACCCGCCTTCAAGTGAAGGGCTACAGCAAATACTACAAGAACCCTACACTTCGCGCCAAAGTGTGGATGTATGTACACTACGATTATTACATCAAACTGGGTCAGCCAAAGTTTGAACTGGCTCCGGAGCCGGAGTATAAGTTCACCAGCCCTACGGAACTGACAGTCACATTCAGCAACAACAGCCTCTCGCGCATCAACAGCAGCCAGATGATCAACTCCAGCGAGAGCGCACGCCTCGGTCTGCGCAACTGCGGCATCGTGAGCAGCAAAGTCAACACCAATTGCTACCTGTATGTGCAGGCCAAAATCAATGGTTACTGGAAAGACTTGGACACCTTGGACATCAACACCGGAGGTTATGAGCCAAACGAGGTGAAACTGACCATCCCTGCCGACAAGCCCATCCGTCTTTACTACTTCAGATCCACCACCAGCACACACACCATGAAGACGGCTTACTACCGTGGAGGAAAGTGGACTGAGGGAAACGCTGATATCAAGCAGGTTTCCGACAGGGTACGAGTAATCAAGGAATTCTCCAATGCTCCCCTTTCGGCCATCAAGGCAGACTTCAACCAAGTGACCGGTAAGGTGCTCATCTCATGGGACAAGAACACATCATACCTCGCCAACACCAAATTCCATGTCTATCGCACCCTACTCTACGATGACGGCTCCTATGCCGGCAACCGTGAGGAACTGGGCAGCACCACCTCCAACACGTTTGAGGACAACATAGACCGCGGCATGGCATGGGGGCGCAAGTACCGTTATGAGGTGGTTCTCCTCGACGATGAGTGGCTTAAAGCCGGGGTTAAGATTCCCACCGACCCACAACCCCTTACTGGCGTCAACTTCTCGCAATGCACGGTGAACACCACCCCCGCCCTCAACTTCCACCTTACCCAGGACATGGATGAGACCGAGACAATCAAAATCAACTGGACCTTCCAGAACATCCCCGAGAAGGAGAGCGACCTCAACTTCCGCATCCACCGCATTGAGGGCGACGGCACCCTGACGCAGGATTACGGCAGCGTGAGCGCACGCCGCAAGGACGGCAAAGCCACGTTCACCGACGACAAGCCGGAAAGCAACTGCGAGACTTATCGCTATTATGTGCAACTCGACCTTTTCGACAACTCACTGCATTATTTCAGCGACACCCTCACCGCACGCATCACTGCCGCCACCACCCTGACAGACCTGACCGTGACCAAAGGCAGCACCAATGAGGGAGTGCGCGTCACATGGAAGGCCAACCAAGTGGGCACTAACCCCACGCAGTACAAGGTGCTGCGCCGCTTCATCGGCACCAACGACTGGATTACCGTGCACACCACCAAGGGAACAGAATCGGAATACACCTTCCTCGACACCAATACCGAACCAGGCCGGTACTATGAATACAATGTTGAGGCATACGGCGCCAACTGCGAGAACGACAATGCACCGCTGCTCACCGACAGCCGCATAGAACCTGGCTTCGGACAAGCCACGGGTACCATCTCCGGCCGCGTCACCTTCGACACCGGAACTGCAGTGGACAATGTGAAAGTCAACCTCCTGCGCAGCGATGACGAGGTGAATGGGAAGACCTACTCCTTTGCCCGCAAGGTGATGGAGTCTGGCACCGGCATTGCCTGGGAAAGCAACGCCAATGAAATAAGAGAACTGATGGGTGCCCAGAAGGATTGGACCGTGCAGATGTGGGTGCGTCCCGACGATGTCGCCACCACCGAAAGGTTGTACCTGCTTGACGTCTACCGCATCCTGAGTGTCTATCTGGAAAAGGGCAGCACCAGCGCGACAGATTACCAACTGTATTGGCTCAACTGCCACAATGAGACCTATTCAACCAATAAAATTGCTGATGGCATCCCCGCCAATGAGTACAGTCATATCACCATCGTACACAAGAAAGACTCCATCTTAGGTTACGTCAATGGCACGTTGTTGGCCAGCCATCCACTCGACAACGGCAATTATGACGAAAGGCTGAGCACCTACACCGGTCCTCTGGCCCTCAATTTCGGCACCGGCCAGTTCACCGGATATCTCGATGAGGTTCGTATGTGGAACAGGGCCATCACCGCCAAAGAGGTGAGCAACAACTACGGCCGCGTCATCAGTGGCCGCGAGGAAGGTCTGAAAATCTACTGGCCCTTCGACGAGGGTCTTGACAATTACGCTTTTGACGAGTCGCGTACCAGCGGCGTGGCCAACGGGCATCATCCCAATCTGAAAACGACAGCGAGCAGTCCGCTTACGCCCAGTTCCAGCCAACTCGGACTTTATGGCGTGACCAACCAGCAGGGTGAGTATATCATCCGAGGCATCCCCTTCACCGGCAGCGGTACCGGCTATACCGTGCAGCCCGAACTGGGCATCCACGAATTCTCGCCCAGCACACGCACCGGCTTCATCAGCACGGGTTCGATGTCGCTCAACAACTACGATTTCACCGATGTCTCCAGTTTCACCGTCACAGGCAAAATCATGTACGCCGGCACCGACATCCCCGTGGACAGCGTGCAGTTCGCTATCGACGGCACGACATGCATGGCCGATGGTGAGATTATCTACACCAACAGCAACGGCGAGTACACCATCAGCGTACCCATCGGTTCGCATTACATCACTGCCTCACGTTCAGGACATACTTTCGTGGGACAAGGCCGCTATCCACAGGAAAAAGGCACCACATTTGAGTTCCGCACCGACCAGACCATCAACTTCACCGACAACACGCTTGTCCACTTCGGAGGCCGCCTCACCGGCAGTGCCCCAGAGGGGAAGAAACCCCTTGGCTACGGCGTGAGCAAGAACACCATCGGTCAGGCCACCCTGCAACTCGAATCTCTCGACTTCCCGCAGTGCCGCCTCAACGTGGTGGAGCAGAACAACGGTCTGGTGACACAGATTGTCAACAACAGCGAGAACCTGCCCGTGGAGAGCAACTCGGAATTGGTAAACAGCGAGTCATGGCGTGCCGGAGGCGATGACAATGCCATGAAGTACATCTACATCAAGACCGACCCCAAGACGGGAGAGTTCAGTGCCATGCTTCCCCCGCTGCGCTACCGCGTGAGCAACGTGAGTTTTGAGCACAACCCCGAGATGGACAATGCCTACGTCTTCCAGAACCTCAATGCCATCGACCTCACCAAGGTATATGAGGAAGTGACCCCCGACACGCTTTGGGACAACAGCCACACCAGTTACGAGCCTTTGTTCAAGTGCAAGAAGGTGTTGCGGCTCACCTACCGCTCACCGGTAGAATTCGATGTCAGTCAGGTAGGAGCCTCCAACGGATTCTTCGGCACCGACTCGGTAAGCATCACCACAACCAATACAGAGGAAGAGCGAGTGGCTGTGGCCACCATCAATGCAGACGATACGCCCAACTATCTTTACAACTATCCCATTTTTGAGCAAAATGACAATTACGCATTCAAGGTGCGCGTCTTTGAATCATACACCAACTATGACGAAGACAAAGAGGGGAAACGCTATGAGATAGCCCTTGCCGACTCCGTCATCACCATCGACAATGAGTTGGGCGAACAGGTGATGGTGGCCAAGGAAACTGTGAAAAACGACACCCTCTCACTGAACATGGGTGACATCGTACATCTCGAGGCCAACCAACTGAAACTCGACTCTCTGGGCACCGCCATCTACAAATGGTCGGCAGGTTTCCCCAACCTCACTGCTCCCTACACGCGTTCGATGAACATCTTTACCTCCGTCAATGGTACTATATATGGCTGGAAACAGGGTAGTTTCGAAGGCATCGTCTTCGGAGCCATTCCCACTGGCAACAACTTCGTCACAGTCGGTCCCGAGAAAGTGGCAATGGTGCTGCGCGACCCGCCAGGTGCCAACTCCTCTGCCTCATGGCAAAACGACACCATCCATGTAACCTCCAATGACATCATCAAATTTGCTGGTTCCACCGACGGCATATCGTGGAAATTCGGTACCGGCATGGAAGAGTCAATATATATGGGAGTGGGCGTCATGAAAAAATCCTTGGATGCTGAAGCCATGTACGACAACGAAATCGGCACAGAGGCCACTTTGGAAGGCATCTATGGCGGCGGTGACCAAACCACCATATCCACCACCGAGAAGATATCCACCTCAACATTGAACTCATACGTGGGTTCTGGTGGCGACCTCTTCATCGGCTATTCAAAGAACTATCTCTTTGGCGGTGCCATGATTGTAGGTTTGCAAAAACAACTCGACGGCACCTACACCCTCGGTATGGATAAAGGTATGAGCGTAAGTTCTAAGTTCAACACTTTCTTCCGCTATACGCAGAAATATATTGAGGAAACTCAAATTCCCAACCTCAAGATGCTGCGCAACAAGTTGCTCACCCAGGTGAAAAGCGTTTCCGAGATTCCGCTCAAGGTTGACAAACTCACGTTCTACACCACCCTTTCACCCGATGACCCACATTATGGATCCAGCAACACAGACAAGAAAATCTGGAATAATCAAGCCTCGGATGATGCACATTCCGACGATGGTCCAAGTTATGTGATGCGAGTGCCTGATGACTTCGAAGGTGTGGATTCCGTCGCATTCTACAACAATGCCATCGACAACTGGATCAATTGTCTGAAAGATAATGAAGAAGACAAGGTGAAAGCCTTCAATGATCCCAAAATGCTAGAACGCAACTTCTCATGGGACCGTGGAACCACCGAAAGTTATACCTCATCCACCAGCGACAAGGAATGGGATTACTCAGGTTTAAACAAATCTATCAAGTTATTTGCCAAACTGAAATATGGCGTTGAAGGTACAGTCTTAGACGTGAAGACCTTCACCTACCAACTGACCAATCTGGACCTCCACTGGCATTACACCAGAAAGACCACGACAACTGACGAAACCAAGAATACATTCAGTTACACGCTCAACGACAACAACCGCAGCGCAGCCCTCTCGGTGGATGTGTTTAAGTCTCCGAAGGGCTGGGGACCCATCTTCCGCACCCGCGGCGGTCAGACCAGTTGTCCCTACGAGGGAGAGGAGAAGACCAAATACTACGAACCCGTCACCGTGCTCAACTACGCCACGATGAAGGTGGACAACCCGAAGATCTCCATCCCCGAGAACATGATTCTCGACGTGCCCTCCGGGCGCGAGGCCACCCTTGAAATCGTGCTCAAGAACGAGAGTGAGACAGAAGAACCCCTTCTGGTGCCCGACCTGATGTGCCTTGACAACCCCGACGGTCTGCAAATATTCGTGGATGGCCAGCCCATCGCCGGTGGTCTCACCATACCTCTTCCATATAATATTCCCACCAAAAAAACATTGGTCATCCGGCAGTCGGATACCTCCATTCTCAAGTACGACAATGTCGAACTAGGTCTTGTTTCCAACTGTGAGTTCAACAAAGTCTATGACCGGGCACATTTCTCCATCCGCTTTACGCAAGCAGCCCCCAATGCCACCATCGCCGTGAACAAGACTGTGGTGAATGCCAGCGACGTGGAGAAGAACCATGACGGCTATCTCACCGTGACCGCCAAGGACTATGACCGCACATTCAACGGATTCAAGAGCATCCGTGTGAAATACCGCTTCATTGGCGACAACAATTGGATTACCGCCCATGAGTTCTTCAACGGTATGGATATGGTGAAAGACGGCAAACTGCAAGACGGTCAGTCGCTGCTGGATGAGGATAAGTCAAGCGTAAGTTACTCCTTCGCGCTGCCTCAGATTGACGGCCACTACATGGTGTGCATTGAAACCACCAGCCAATACAAGGATAGTGAGGTGACATGGCAGAGCGAGGAAATCGAGATTGTGAAGGATACCCACGGGCCGATGCTGCTCGGCCAGGCATATCCCAACAGCGGCATCCTCACCCCCACCGATGACATCCATATCAAGTTCAATGAGCCCATCCGGGCCAACTATCTCACGAAAGAGAAGAACTTCACCCTGATAGGTGACCTCAATGAGTCGCCCATCGACCACTATGTATCGCTGCAACTCAACGGGACTCCATTGACCTACGATGGCTACATCCCTGTGAGCAACACCAGTTTCTCATCATCGATGTGGCTCTACAGACAGAGCGGAGGCACCATCCTTGAGCATGGTACCACCAACAGCCAGATTGCTCTCGATGTGGATGACAACGGCTATGCTACCCTCACTGTCAACGGACAGCAGTTTGCCGCCAATGCAGTGCAGATACCCGCCAACCAGTGGGTGTTCCTCGCCACAAGTTATGTCCACACCGCCACAGAGAACTACTATGACGCACAAGTAAGTACCGACAAAGAGACGCTGACGCTGTTCAACCACCAGCCTGTGCCACAGTACAACAATACCGCACAAATCACCTTGGGTGAGGGTCTGAAAGGTGCCATGCATGAACTGACCGTATGGTCCATTGCCCGCACTCCTGAGCAGATGCGTGAGTATATGTACAAAACGCTGCCTGTCTATAAGGACGGTCTGGTAGGATACTGGCGCATGAACGAAGGCCACGGCACCACCCTGACCGACTGTGCCCGCGGCCGCAACATCTACCTTGAAACGGAGTCGTGGAACCTCAACAACGTGAATATGGCCGCACATCTCGACGGCTCAGCCTACATCAAGGCCAATGTATCCACAGAGGTCCTCACCGACGATGACAACTACCTGCTCGCACTATGGTTCAAGGGAGAAAAGAACGCCAATGCCGGTGCCTCGCTCTTCTCGCTTACCGACCGCATGTCGGTGGATTTCGACACCAACCATGCGCTGTTGCTTCACACTTATCGCGGACAGTCGTCGCTCAACTCTGAGGGCAACACCATCACACTCACCGAGAAGAACTACAGCGACGGGCAATGGCACCACTTCGCCCTCAACGTGCGCCGTGGCACCTCTGCCAATGTGTATATCGACGGCCAGCCGGTGAAGACCATCAACGAGACTGAAGTGCCGGCATTTGCCGCCACCCATGTCTTCCTCGGCGCCCGAGAGCGCAATGTCGGCAACGAGTTGAAGCCCGACCGGTTCTTCAAGGGCGACATCGATGAGTTTGTCGTATGGAAAGCCACTATCGACGGCACCTCCATCAGCGAGAGCCGCTACTATCAGAGTGACTCCATCTCATCAGCACTGCTGGTGTACTACCCCATGGAGCACAAGTACAAGGACGCCAACGGCGTTATACAGGCGGAGTTCAGCCTCGACAGCGGCAAGAAGACCACCACGGGCCAGTTGCTCACTGCCGAAGGTCCCAACGTGACACAAGCCGTCAACGCCCCCTCGCTGAAGACGATGACCACACATGAGAACCTCGACTTCGACTTCACCGCCAGCGAGGACGAAATCTATATCAAACTCAAGACACTGCCCTCAAGGATGCACGGCAACCTGGTATCCTTCACCGTTCATGGCGTGCCCGATGTCTCAGGCAATCTCTCAGAGCCCATCACCTGGACAGCGAGAGCCAACTTCAGCACATTGAAGTGGGAGCCATACATGTCGGACATCATATACATCAACAAGGATTACAACTACGAAACAGGTGTCAATGTGCCTCTTGCGAACATCGGAACGGAAACCTGCAACTACAAACTTTCTTCGTTACCCTCATGGCTGACTGCCGACAAGATGGAAGGCACCATCGCTGTAGGACAAAAGGAGACTATCAAATTTACCATAGGATCCAATGCGCCCTTGGGCACCAACGTGTTCGTCATCTATGCCTCCAACAACGATGGCATTCTCGAACCACAGACATTCTACGTCATCGTCTATGGCAACTCACCAGAATGGCATGTTGACGAATTATTGTACGAGAACTCCATGAGCATCATCGGACAGGTTTACATCCATGACAAGATCGCCACGCAGGGAATGACACAGATTGCAGCCTTCATCGACGATGAGTGCCGTGGCGTATCATATCCACAACTCATGACCTCGCGCGACGCCTATTTCACCAACCTCGTGATTTATGGCAATGCAGCCGATGAGCAAAAGCCCATCACCTTCCGCATCTATGACAGTGAACGAGGCGTGGTCTACAGCGATGTGCTCACTTCCATCGCAGGGAAGGATACCGACATCACCTTCATCAACAACAATCTGAAAGGAGACTACGACGTGCCGGTGAAATGGAATGCCACCAACCTGATAGAGCAGGTCATCGACCTTGCCTATTCTTGGAACTGGATGTCAATCAACGTAGAGCCGCTTCCCGACATGGAATCGCCAGACCATGTGTTCGGCAACAGTCCTGCCTTCTACAGTGTTAAGAACAAGGAAGGAGAAATCGCATTCTGCAAGACCACAGGATGGCAAGGTACGCTCAAAGAGATGGTTCCTGGAAAGATGTATAAACTGAAGATGGCGAACGCTATCCAGCATAAGACTATCCGAGGCTCCTACATCGACACAAAGGAGAAAACAATCACCATCTATCCTGACTATAACTGGATTGGGTCGCTGTCCATCTTCAACCTCAGCCTCAACGAGGCATTCGCCGAACTGCAGCCAGTGAAGGGCGACTGGGTGATTGCCAAGACTGGAATTGCCTACTACAACGGTTTCTCATGGGAAGGTACCCTGCAAAGCATCATTCCTGGCCAAGGTTATGTCTATCGGTCGGCAGCCAAGGAAGAGAAGACCTTCCACTTCCCCACCGTCGAAGGCAGCCTGCAGGCCAACCGTGTTGGATTCGACGCTGAAAATGACATCGACGCTGTCAGAGAGAGCAACTGGCAACCGTTCACACCCCTCGACCACCACATGTTCTCCGACAACATGAATGTGATAGCCACACTCACCGATGGCACCGTGGCAGTGGACACGGCTTGGGTGGCCGCCTACATCGACGGAGAATGCCGCGGTGTGACACGCGCCATCAACGGCATCTACTATATCAACGTGGCTGCCAATGCTGAAGAGTCGGGTAAAGAGGTGAGGTTCCGCACCTTCTACGATGGTGAGGTGAAAGGCATCGTGGAAACCACCCACTTCATGAGCGACAATATCGAGGGCGACCCCGAAACGCCGAAGACGCTCACCATCAGCAATACCCTGGGCATCAACGAACTTCAGTATGCGGGCATCAGCATTGCTCCCGCCAGGACACAGCGCATGGTATATGTGCGCTCCGAGCATCCGCTGCATAGTGTGGAGATATTCTCCACCGTGGGAGCACTGGTGCAGTCCTGCCCGATCAATGACGGCATGGCAGACATCGACCTGCTCACCATCGCCGACGGTGTCTATATCGTGAAGGCGGTTGACCAGGCTGGCAACAAATGTGTGAAACGTATCATCAAAACCAACAAAGCAGAATGAGAACGACGGTTATTCGTCACCTATTGCCAGTGATGCTGCTCCTTGCCCTGGTGCAAGGAGCGGCATCCGCGCAAGATAGAGATGAAGTCACGAGAGTGGTAAGAGGAGGAGTGGTGTATGAGTTTGTACAAGCAGGCAACAACAGCGCCTGGAAGTGCACCGGCTATGACAGTACCGACGATTCATTCCCCCCAGACGGTGTGATCACCATCCTCAACGCATTGGGGAATGTGGGTGACCATGAAGAGCCTATCCCCATTACTGAGATTGTGGATTGGGCTTTCAATGACCAAAGCAATAATGTTGATACAGAAGATATTCATGGTGTGGTCATCTCTAAGGGCATCAAGACTATCGGAGAGTATGCTTTCAACAGGTGTATCAACATCACCCATATCACGCTTCCGTCCACCATCGAAAAGGTGGGTATGGGAGCCTTTCACTGTGGCGACAATCTGCGGTGGGTGGACTGCCGCCAAGTGGATCAACAGGACGAGAACAACAAACCTGTCTGGTATCAGCAACTTACGAATGATGAATACATCAGTTACTTTGGACTCTCCAACTATCTGATGAATCTCAAATTCACCTTGCTCTACATGCCCGATTGGTGGACAACACCCGGCACCAATATCGTCCTCACTGATGCCAACGGCAATCGCTCCTGCCAGGAATTCCACTACTCACGCAACATGGACTATTGTGTACCTGACGGATTCACCGCCGCAAAATGCACCGTTTTCCAAAAACTGGCGGCCGACGAAGGTGCCTACTCTGTATGTCTGCCCTACTCATTGCCCGTACCACAGGGTGCCAAAGCCTACTCCTTGAGAAAGAGGAATGACACCGACGTGTGCTTCAGCCAGATTACTGGCGATATGGAACCCTTCAAACCCTATCTCATCGTAGCCTCTGAGGATGTGGCACTCAACTGCGACAGCGAGCAGGAACTCTTGACAACAGAGGATGCAGAGGCTCGGCTGACAACGGACAATGCCAATGGTGTCACCATCCATGGCACACTCAAACGGATTGGGAATACAGAGGCGGCAAATGGGGCATACTATGTGCTTCAGGCCAACAATGAATGGAAACAGGTGACCACCCAGTACAGTAATGTGACCGTACCTCCCTTCAGAGTCTACCTCACACTCGACCAAGCACAGTCAGGCAACCTCCATTTCAGTTTCTACGACGCAGAGGATGCCATCACGGTGCCCACTGCCTCACCTATTCAGACACAGGACGACAGATGGAACACCATCCATGGGCAGCAACTGAATGGCCAACCCAAGACCAAGGGCG
>CAMZHP010000037.1 GCA_947306845.1 uncultured Prevotellaceae bacterium | reverse complement strand
ATTCCTATCGCGCCACCGGGATTTTTCCCGAAAGCGGATGCAAAGGTACGAACTTTCACGGCTCCCGCCAAATCTTTTCCAAACTTTTTTCAGGAAAAATTGAAAGTTTTCGCCTTTATTGACATAAATCAAGCACCACGTAGTCGCGCGGTGCTCTGAAGGAGGGTTAAAAGAGGAAAAATGTGCGATTACAGATTGAACTTGTATCCTACGGTGAAAGTAAAAACCTTATTCTTCTCTGTTGGCCAAGAATCATCCTTATACAATTTGGAGAGGCCAAAATGATAGCGAGCATCGAGCACTACATTCAGATATTCATAAGATATGCCTACGGGAATGGAGACATCCACTGAACGCATCACAGATTTTTGATCTGTATCCATGTCATCTGTCTCTCCATATTCTTTTATGCCATTTTCAAGGTGTGTTATCGGTGTAATAGAATAAGAAAATACTGACCTGACAAGAAAGCCCAATTGGACGCCGGCCTTCACAGCCAATCCCTCTGCCAGATATTGATTCACGGTGAGCGGGCACTGAATATAGTCCAACTTATTGTTCATGTTGCTCATACCCTCCGACTTGCCTTTGAGGTCGCCTATCTCAATATCAGAGAAGCGGCACCCCTGTTGCACATAGCCGACGCCCAAAGAAACACTTGTCGTGGGAAGTAGCTGATATTCGGCTTCCAGCCCTCCTAAGAATCGTGCATTGTATTTCCCTTTTACTGCAAGCTGTGAATTCTCATAATAGAACTCATCTCCCGACACATTGGCGATGCTGACACCTATTTTCGGAATCAGGGAGAAAGTTCCCACTTCTTCCTGCCCTATCACAGACAATGAAAAGGACAGAGCAATCACTGACATTACAAAAATCTTCTTCATACTATCTTCTGTTTTTTTAGAAACGCTTCACCACCTCATTTTATTGCCATACTTTTGAAGTTTGATAAAAACAAAAATACGTTTTTTTCACTTGGCAAACAAAATTTATTTGTATCTTTGCCCATCATGAGAAATGGGACTGTGTTAAGGAGAATGGCATGCTATACATTATATATAATGGTGGCATTGCTCAGCCATGCCCAGAACTACACTTATGGCACACGCTTCACGTTGTCGGCAAGCCATTTTGTCGACAGCATTCCCATTGAGTTTGATAATGACCAAATTTATGTGAATGTGTTCGCCAGAGGCCAGTCCTATCGCTTCTGCCTCGACACAGGGTCGAGCCAAGGCATCGTCTATGCCGACGGCCATTTCCCATGGGTCAGGAAACTGGGCAAAATCACCTCGCATGACGCCAATGGCATATCGCATAAGATTGATGTGGTAGAATACCCCGACTTCCACATCGGCCACCTCACTATCCATGGCTACACAGGATCACTCCTCAACTCACACATTGACCACACCGGATACGATGCCGTCCTGGGGTTTGACCTGGTGAACAAAGGCCTTGCGATCAAGATTGATGCAGAGAAAAGCATGATGATTGTGACCGATGACACCGATTATTTTAATGGCGAATGTGGTTTTGCTGTCAAATACCGCTTGCCCCGCTGGGTACCCGTCATCAAGGTCACCCCTTATATAGGTTGCACCGACGAGGCCCGTTTCGACACTGGCAGCCGTCGCTTGTATGTCATGTCGGCGGAGAGCCGGCGGAAGTTCTCCGCACGCTACCCTGACTTCAATTCCCAGATAGAAGGCACGGGCACAGGAAGCAGGGCCATAGGTAGTTTTGGGGCAGAAAAGACCTCTGAAGTGGCCTTCTTGTGGCTGGATGAACTGCAATGGGGCGGTTTTTCTTTCTGCGACTATCACACAATGACCACGCAGGGCACCTCCCGCATCGGCGCCGAGATATTCCGATATGGCAACGTCATCATGAACCCTCGCCGCAAAGAACTCATCTTCCAGCCCAGAGACTCATCCATCACATGCTTGGTGAGCAATGAGCAGATGGACATTGCTTTCGTCCCTGTGAACGGCCGCCCCACCGTGGGCATGATATGGGAAGGCAGTTCACATTTCCAAAACGGATTCCGCCAAGGTGACCTCATCCTCAGCATCGATGGACAGGGAGTCCGCACTTTTACACAATTTCTTTCCTTTCCTTTCATCAAAGGGCACCGACATCGTTTCACCGTCATGGGCAGCGACGGCATCATCCGACAGATAGAAAGTGAGAGATAGAGTGATCCCAAAATAAGAGAGCCATACTTCGAAAGAAATATGGCGCCCCTTTTAATTCTCTTTTGAAAAACCAGATTCACAGACATGCCGTGCTACTCACTCTCAGGAGCAGCATCAATCAGTTCCATGAATTGATCGAGTTTCGGAGTGATGATGATCTGCGTACGGCGATTGCGTTGCTTACCCAGGTCAGTGTCGTTGGTGGTCAGCGGATTGTACTCACCGCGCCCACCTGCTGTCAGGCGTTTCGGGTCGACACCGAAATTATTCTGCAAATACTGTACGACACTTGATGCACGCAGACAGCTGAGATCCCAGTTGTTACGTATGTTCTCGCGGGTGATGGGCACGTTGTCGGTGTTGCCTTCCACGAGCACGTCATAGTCGCTGTAGTCGACGATGATCTTGGCAATCTTGCTGAGTGTCTCCTGTGCACGGCTGTTGATCTCATAGCTTCCGCTCTTGTAGAGCATATTGTCTGCCAATGAGATATAGACGACACCCTTGAGCACCTGCACATCGACCTCCTTCAGTTCCTCTTTGCTGAGCGAACGAGTGAGGTTGTTGGTGAGCACCATGTTGAGCGAGTCGCTCTTGCTCTTCACCTCCACCAAGTGACGGATATACTGGTTCGACTCATTGATCTGGTCAACAAGTTTCTCGATGCTCACATTGTTCTGACTGGCATTCGACAGACTCTTGTCTAGCGAGCGTTGCAACTTGGCATAGTCTCTCTTAGCCTGAGCGAGTTGCTCCTCAAGGCTCGTCACTCTTGCATTGCTTGCTGCCAATTGCTCCTTGGCATCCTGATAATTGTTGGTAAGCGTGCGGTTCTCACTCTGGCAGTTGAGCAAATCCTTCTTGCTGGCACAGCTGCTCATCAGCACTCCCGCTACCACCAGCGAAAACAGAAAAATCTTATTTCTCATGATTTTGGCAAAGTTGATGTAAAACAATATGACCTTTATAAAAAAATCTCTCTATTCTCTTATATGACGATCAAAGATGTCTTTTGTTGCATCGCTTTATCAATTTTTAACCAAGATAGCACAGGATTATTGATTGTTAACGCTTATTCAAAGAAGCCCAAGACATTCAGGGGAGTTATGCCCTGCAACTCACAATACGAAGCGATAACTCCTTTGAACTCTTGCCCGGAGGGTAAATGTCGTATTCAAGTCATTTCAGTCACACTGGAACTGAAAGAAGAGAGGTACTTTCGCAATGGTTCTTGACAGTCTGATTTTCCATCTGCCATACATGTGCTTGATGTTCTGCGGCAGATGGTTGCTGTCACGCAGACGGGTGAGGATTTCCCTCAAAGGTCTGCCTGGCGAGGGAGCTTCATCTTCGAGCAAACCAGCACGGGCGAGCGCAGAGTTGGCTTCTATCTCGTCAATCTCAATCCTGCCTGTCTTGGTCATGTACTCGTCGAGACATTCCTGCAATGCCTGAATTTCCACATTCTCTTTCATGATAGTAAGTTTTTTAGGTATAGAACAATGAATCGTTGATGAAAAAATAATAAGTAGAGATAGTTGTATTCGTCGCACACAAATATATGAAAAAAATTCATAGGTTGTGCTCTTCCCTATGAATTTTTAACACATTTAACAATTAGAAAGAAAAATCACCCGATTCCTTTCAAAATATCACAAAAATAAGTGTTTTGCTTACAATTCTAAAAAAACGTCATTTCATCTCATTTCTGTCACTCATTCATTTACAATCTTTCCGTTGGCCTTCTTCGCATACCATGCATGCAGGATATCAAAGGCCATCTTGTGCTTTCCGTTATCGCCTACGACACCTTTCCTATTATAATAGTCCTGCACGTCAGGCAACACACGTCGCGGCGACCTGAAGTCCTTGAGAATCCAAGGTGTCATTCCTGCCAGGCCATCTATTTTCTCCAGCATCTTGAGGTTCTCCTCATAGAGATTGGCTTGGAACTCCTCTGTCCACCTTTGGTTCTTCTCCCCATGATATCCCTGCTTGGCTCCGCCTCCGAACTCACTGACGATAACAGGCTTTTGGTATGGAATCTCCCACTCCATCTTGGGGGCATCGTGCACGTCTCTGTACCAGCCCACATATTCGTTGAAGCTGACGACATCGACATACTTGTTCATATTGTCCTGCAACTTGTTCTTATAGTTAGATGCCGATGTCACCTCCATCGCCATGCTGATGAGTCTTGTCGCATCCAGCGAGCGAGCATATTGGGCGAGGTTGCTAAGGAAGGCGTCACGCTCCTGTGAATGAGGAGTCTCATTGGCGATGCTCCAGATGATGACATTGGCGCGGTTGCGGTCACGCGCAATCATGTCTCGAATCTGCGCGCGTGCATTTTCCAGCGTGGCGGGGTTAGTCCAGTCGATGGTCCAATAGCAAGGAATCTCCGACCATACCATAATGCCCATTTTCTCTGCTTCCCTTACCATATACTCATTATGGGGATAATGAGCCAATCTAACAAAATTACATCCTAAGTCCTTTGCCCACGAGAGCAGAAGACGCGCATCTTCCACACTGTTTGCCCTGCCACCTCCATTGGCCTTCTCCTCATGCATGCTGATACCACGCAGGAAGACAGGCTTTCCGTTGAGCAAGATCTCCTTGCCCCGTGTCTCAATGGTACGGAATCCCACCTCATCCTTGATGATCTCACCAGCGCCAGTGACTGTCATCTGATAGAGTTTGGGTGACTCAGGTGACCACAACAGGGGTTTTACCCTGATGACAGTCTCCACCTTGCCTTCAGCATTGGTATTGAACTGGCGGTCGATATTCAGTTCGGGAACATTCAACCTCACAGTCTCGCCATCTCTTTTCTCACTGAGTTGGGCAGTGAATTTCAGTTGGGAGGTGTTCTTTCCGTCGAGTGTCAGCGAATAATCAGCGATGTAGGTTGACGGCAGGGTAAGCAGCGTCACGTCACGTGTAATGCCACCATAGTTCCACCAATCGAAAATAAGTGTGGGCACATTTGAAGCCTTTCGTTTGTTATCCACTTTCACAATAACGAAATTGTCGCCATCCTTCACCTGCTCAGTCACATCGAAGCAGAATTGTGTGAAACCACCCTCATGTCGTCCCACTTTCACTCCATTGACATAGACGACGGCCTCGTAATTGACTGCCCCGAAATGTAGCAGATATCTCATCCCGGCTCGTTTGGAGCAGTTGAAGTCGCGCTTGAACCACACACAGCCCTCATAGAAAAAGAGGCGTTCGTCCTGAGTATTCCAGTCACCCGGTATACGCATGGTGGGTGACTTGTCAAAGTCATACTCTATCAGGTCTTCCGGCCGCTGGGGCTTGGCATTGATAAAGAATCCCCACCGAGTCTCATTCATCCGGTAGTCATAGAATCCTTCTTCCTGGACATCGACAATATAGTGCCAGTCACCATTGAGCGACTGTCCGTTGTGTCCTTTTACATTTACAGGTGACACAATTTGTTCACCATAGGCTGACATTGCCGCCATCATTAACAGAATCCATAATTTTCTCATGTTCGTCAGTAGATTGGGGTCATTAAAAACAAAAACAACTATATGTTGCAAAGTTAATGAAAGACTATCAAAAAAGAGCAAAAAAAGCTAGTTTTTTATCCAGGTTCCGCATCAGTCCGAACATCGCGCAATTGTCCATTTCCTATTCAGACAAAAAATAGATACAAGAAAACACAGGTATTTTTTTTATTTCACCACAAATAGCACTACCTTTGCATTCGAGTTGCAAAGTCAACCAACACAAATCCACATATAATATTCAAGCGCAACAGAGGGGTCTGTTTACAGGCTCCTCTGTTGCGCTTGCTGACAAAAATGTCTATTGACTGAAATTTTATTCCACACCCACTTCTCATTGACCAGCACGGTATGAGTGTCTTCAGCTTATTCAGAATTTCACTTTATACGTCAATCCTATACTGTGGCGGTTGGGCTCTAAGTCTGAGTCATCGTTTACTTTCTGATAGCGATAGAACAGCGTGATGACATTCTTCTTATTGATGCGCCAGTCACCACCCACCATATAGCGGATTTTCTCCAAATCCCAGGCATGATAGGTCTCCACGCTGGCAAAAGGAGTCAGAGGAACCGAGGTGAGTTTATACTCCGCCATTAACCGGCTACGAAGGAGGTTCTTGCCTTTTCCCTTGTAGGTGTGCTCCTCGCCGTCCCAGTCCTCATCATAGTAACTGTAGCGCTCGTCGACAGTGTGGGAAGGCCGGTAAGTGTACTGCCATCGTTCGCGGAGTGACAGCTCCAAATTGCCGAATTTATGGCTGCCGGTGAGTGATACATTCAACCGATGGCGAGTTCCCCAATACTCTCCCCGCTTCTTGGGATCACCCACATTCACAATTCCCTTCTTCACTTTTCCGTCATCTTCGTCATAGTATGAGATGCGTTCGAAATTGTCATACAGCAATGTATATCCAGCAGATGCCTTCAGCCATGAAAACAATTTATAGGAGACGCTCACCCCGCCCGACCAGCGGTCGATGGTCTTCACGTCATCACGAGTACGCATCTCAGCCTCTATCCCCACATGCAGAGGTTTGGTGATTTTCTTGTCTGCCTCCACAGAGAGAATGGTACCGAAGTCGTCACTTTGCGCAAATCCCAACAGCGGCAGTGCGCACATCACCATCAACAGAATGCCCTTTTTCATTTATCCTTTAATTGTATTGTTTTTCAATCGCTGAAGTCAGTCCTGCGCAGCTTCACCTTATCATCCACCGACGATGAATGCTTACTGCGGTAATACACCTTGATGACTGCCATGTCGCGCAACATGTCGATACCTCCAACTTCCACCCTGATGACATCAAGCCCTGTCCGTTCTTTGATGTCTGCAACCAAATCTGCTCTCCGATCCGGCTTGATCAGCTCCATTCGGTCGTATTGGATGAGTTTACAAGGCACCACCTTGAGGCTTTTCTCACAACCCCATACACACAAAACTATGAGCACGTTGGTGAGAAAGAGTTCCGTAACCGGCATTGTTGACGCAAGCGCATTGACCACCGAAAGGCAGAGTACGATGAAGAGATAAGTCATCTCCCTGACGGGCATGGCGTCTGTACGGTAGCGCATGATGCTGAAGATGCCGAACATACCGATGCCCACACCTATGCCAGTCTTTCCTTTCATATCCTCCAGCACGAAAATCATGAAGAAGACAATGAAGAAAATAGCCACACCGATGAGCATGAAGGTGAAGAAGAAGTCACGGCGTTTGCTCTTAGGATAATACAGCAAGTCGACGATGACCCAGTTGACAGCCATGCAGATGGCAAACCTGACCAACATGTGCAGGTATTCGGCAGAAATAAGGTTGGCGATAATGTCCATTACGTATGTAATTATTATTGAATGATGATTAAATATTCTGAGCAATTTTCTTGATATCGATGAGTTTGGGTTTGAAGCGGTTGACTTTCAGCCGGTCATTGGTGAGTGCCGAACCCATGCAATACTTGCTAAAACCATGGGGAAACACTCTGAGCACCCTGAGCATCTCCAGCACTGGAGAATAGCAGAGACCATCGCGCTTGAGTTCGACAATGACAAGGGGAGCCATCTGCCTTTCCTTATCTGTCACAAGATTATGGAACTGCAAGTTGGTGTCTATAGTCAGCCTTTCGGTACGTGCTTTGTTGACCAAGGTGATGCGGTCGAAGCTGTTGTGGATGGCAGGCATCAGTTGATCTGCGGGATAGCCCAAATGAAGGGCCAGGAAATCCAGCTTCTCTTGGTCGCTGAGGTCCATGTCCGTCACCTTCATGCGTTTTTTCTTTGTCCTGCCATGATTGTTCTTGGTCTTCACCTCCAAGAACTGGAGGTTGGAACTCACATAGGTGCGGAACCTTATTTTCTGTCGTCCAGCATGACCATGCTGGTGCATGTAGAACATGTCGTAGGCCGTCGTGTCATAATAAGTGGTACTGTAGGGCATATTGCGCTCACCGTCGATTTCCTGAGCCATATACTCATCCTGGGCCATGTCCAGCAACTTCAGCAGCACGGGCATGGTGGTGACAAATTTGGTGTCGATCCGGTTCATCAATCGGATGCCACTCATCTCATCCAGTGAGATGCTGTCAAATCTGCCAAGGATATCATTCATGTTCATCATTTATTCAACCGGTATGACCGTTTTTGCAGAACCTTTTTGTCTCAACGCAAAAAAAAGAAAAATCGTATTCCTACTATAACTATTATCAGCGAACAGCCTGTTTTTATCAGCGAAAAATTGCCAGGGTCTTTTCCGACCCTGGCAATGGATTATCAAATCATCGCCAGACTGTGATGCTATTTCACATCACCCACCTTGATGAGATATTCTGCAATTTGTACGGCATTGAGAGCAGCTCCCTTGCGAATCTGATCACCGCTCAGCCACAAAGTGATGCCACAGTCATCAGCCAAATCCTTGCGCACCCGACCCACGAAGATGTCATCACGGCCGGCGGTGTCAAGGGGCATGGGATAAACCAAATTGGCAGGATCATCACACAATGTGCAACCTGGGGCAGCAGCGATGGCAGCCTGGGCCTGTTCCACCGTAATGGGAGCCTCAGTCTCTATCCACACGCTCTCTGAGTGGGAGCGCAGCGATGACACTCGCACGCAGGTAGCAGAACAGCGCACGTCGGAGTGCAAGATCTTCCGTGTCTCATTAAACATCTTCATTTCCTCCTTGGTATATCCATTGGGCTGGAAAACATCTATCTGAGGAATAACATTGTATGCCAACTGATGCGGGAACTTTTTGACAGTGACAGGCTGGCCCTCGACAATCTCACGGTATTGCTGCTCCAGTTCCTTCATGGCTGCAGCACCTGCTCCACTAGCACTCTGGTAGCTCGACACACGCACGCGACGGATGTGCGACAATTGCTCTATCGGCTTGAGCACCACCACCATCATGATGGTTGTACAGTTGGGGTTGGCAATGATGCCACGCGGCCGATTGAGCGCATCCTCGGCGTTACACTCAGGTACCACCAGGGGCACGTCCTCATCCATGCGGAAAGCACTGGAGTTGTCAATCATCACGGCTCCATACTTCGTGATGGTCTCTGCAAATTCCTTGGAGGTGCCTGCACCTGCCGAGGTAAAAGCGATGTCCACATCGCGGAAGTCATCATTATGCTGGAGAAGCTTCACCTCATATTCCTTACCACGGAAGGTGTACTTACTGCCCGCACTGCGGGTTGATCCAAACAAAACCAGGTCGTCAATAGGAAAATTGCGCTCGTCAAGTACTCGGAGAAACTCCTGTCCGACAGCGCCGCTGGCTCCTACAATCGCTACTTTCATCTTTTTCCTTTAATCTAATTATTTGCTATTGAAGTCGGGAGGTGGGACACCACCTGAGAATATCGCCCGTTTGGGTTGCAAAATTACAACATTTTGGGCGAATCATGACAAAAATGATTGTTTTTTTGCTTGTTTAGTTGTAACTTTGCACCATCTATGCCCGATATATCCCATTACTTCCCCATCACGAACCCGACGCTGATCTTCTTCGTCGTGCTCTGCATCATCCTGCTGGCACCCATCATCATGGGTAAGCTGAGGATTCCCCATATCGTAGGAATGGTGCTTGCAGGTGTATTGGTGGGAGAATATGGGCTCGACATCCTCCAACGTGATGACTCCTTTGAGCTTTTCGGCAAGGTAGGCATGTTCTACATCATGTTCCTGGCCGGACTTGAGATGGACATGGAGAGTATGCGGAAGTCGAAAAATCATTATGTGGTTTTTGGTCTGCTCACCGCAGTAGTGCCCTTTGTCATCACCTACGTACTCGCCAGTTGGATCATGAACTACTCCCAAATGGCTTCGCTCCTGCTGGGATGCATCATGGCCTCCAACACTTTGGTCGCCTACCCTATCGTCTGCCGATATGGCCTGCAACAGCATCCCGCTGTCTCCCTGAGCGTGGGTTCTACGATGATCGCACTATTCCTTTCCCTGACTGCTATCGCCGCCATTGCCAGTTCGTTTGGGGAGGGAGGCGGTGTATGGTTTTGGACGTGGTTTCTCTTCAAAATCGTGGCATTCTGTGCCGGAATGATACTTCTCATTCCCAGGCTGACCCGTTGGTTCCTCCACCGCTATTCGGATGCCGTGATGCAGTTCATCTTCGTACTCGCCATCCTCTTTTTGAGTGCCGCATTGGCCGAGGTCGTTAGTCTGGAGGGCATTCTCGGCGCTTTTCTCGCCGGTCTTATCCTGAGCCGCTACATTCCCAGCCTGTCGCCACTGATGAACCGCATCGAATTCATCGGCAATGCCCTCTTCATCCCCTATTTCCTCATTGGTGTGGGCATGCTCATCAACGTGCGTGTGCTTTTCCATGGCGGCGACATCATATGGGTTGTGCTGTTTATGGTGTTGGTGGGTATCATCGGTAAGGCATTGGCCGCTTTCATGGCTTGTATCCATTTCCGCATGCCAATCAGTTCAGGACACCTGATGTCAGGTCTCACCACTGCCCATGCCGCAGGAGCCATCGCCATGATCATGGTGGGCATGAAACTGGAGACATCACCAGGACATTACCTGGTGGACAACGACATGCTCAACGGGGTGGTCATCATGATCCTGATCACCTGTATCTTCAGCAGCATCGTCACTGAACGCACAGCCAAGCGAATCGTTCTTCATGACAGCGCTACACCGAAATTGCAGGAACAAGACGACGAGAAGATCCTGCTCCCCGTAAAATACCCAGAACTGGCCGAGGGATTACTCAATGTCGCCATTATGATGCGTAATGCCAAACTCAGTCGGGGGCTGGTGGCACTCAACATCGTGTACGACGACAACCACCGGCAAGAGAACCAGGAACGCGGGCGTCGCCTGCTCGACAACCTGGTGAAAGTGGCCAGCGCGGCTGATGTGAGGATGCAGACCCAGGTGCGCATCGCAGCCAACATCGCCAATGGCATCAAGCATGCCTTCAAGGAGTTCGATGCCTCGGAAATCATCATGGGACTGCACATCCACAAGGAAATCTCGCCCAAATTTTGGGGTGAATTCGCGCAAAGCCTGTACAATGGCCTCAACCGCCAAATCATCTTCGTCAGGCTGAGGCAACCACTCAGCACACTCAGGTGTATCCATGTGGCTGTACCATCACGAGCAGAATTTGAGGCAGGCTTCACCCGATGGCTTGAGAGGTTGCTCAGGCTCAGCGACAACCTCGATTGCCGCATGGTCTTCCATGCTCGGAACGACTGCAGCGAACTCATCAGCGATTATATCCGTCACCAGCATCCCAGTGTGAGAGTCGCCTTCCAGCCCATGCATCATTGGAACGAACTGCCCCATTTGGCTGAGTACGTCAATGATGACCATCTGATGGTCTTCATCACCTCACGTAAAGGCAACATTTCCTATAAGACAGCATTTGAAAAACTGCCCAATGAAATTGAGCATTTCTATGCTGGCAAAAGTCTAATGATCGTATTTCCCGACCAGTTTGGCGACCGCATGGATTCCATGACCTTCGCCGAGCCACAGCATCAGGAAGAGCAAAGTGCCTACAAGGCACTCAGCATCTGGCTTAGGAAACACCTATGGCCTAAAAGGAAGAGATAAGGAAATCATTCAGCTATCCAGCAAAACAATACCCAATGATAGACATCAAAGACATCACCAAAAGTTTCGGTTCCCTGAAAGTGCTCAAAGGCATTACCCTACATATCAACAAAGGAGAGATCGTGAGCATTGTGGGTCCCAGCGGTGCAGGCAAGACAACCCTGCTGCAAATCATCGGCACACTCGACCATCCTGACAACGGACATATCATCATCGATGGGACAGATGTGCAGTCGCTCTCCTCCAACCGCCTGTCGGAATTCCGAAACCTGCATGTGGGCTTTGTCTTCCAGTTCCACCAATTGCTGCCTGAGTTCACTGCCATCGAGAACATCATGATACCTGCTTACATCGCAGGAAAATCCAACACCGATGCCAAGGCAAAGGCCAACGAGCTATTGGAGTTCATGGGACTGGCCGACCGGGCCAACCATAAGCCCAACCAACTCTCTGGCGGAGAGAAACAGCGTGTCGCCGTGGCACGCGCCCTTATCAACGAACCGTCCGTCATCCTCGCCGATGAACCATCTGGAAGCCTCGACTCAAAGAACAAGGCTGAACTACACCAACTCTTCTTCGACCTCAGACAACGATATGGCATGACTTTCGTCATTGTCACCCACGATGAGGGACTCGCTGCCATCACCGACCGCACCATCCATCTCAAAGACGGACAGATCGTTGGAGAGAGTGAGAGGAATAAGGAAGAGAGTGATGAGAACAATAAGAACACATCATTAAATCCGACACAGCCATGAACATCAAATTAGGCGACTACAACAGACTGCGTGTTATCAAAGAGGTTGACTTCGGCCTTTATCTCGACGGCTATGACGAAGGCGAGATCCTGCTTCCAGCAAAATATGTGCCACATGGTGTGAAACCTGACGACGAGCTCAACGTGTTTATCTACCTAGACCAAGAAGAACGGCTTATCGCCACCACCGAAAGACCTTTCGTGAAAGTAGGCGAGTTCGGATTCCTGCGTGTGGCCTGGGTCAACCAATATGGAGCCTTCCTTGACTGGGGATTGATGAAGGATCTTTTCTGCCCCTTCAGCGAACAAAAGAAAAAGATGGAATGCGGCAGCTACCACCTCGTTCATGTCCATATCGATGAGGAGAGCTACCGCATCGTAGCATCAGCCAGAGTAGAAAGATACCTCAGCAAGGAAACTGCCGACTATTACCACAATGAGGCTGTCGACCTGCTCGTATGGCAAAAAACGGACATGGGGTTCAAGGTCATCATCGACAACACTTATCAAGGGCTGGTTTACAACAATCAAATATTCCGTGAAATCCGCACTGGAGAAAGACTGAGGGGGTACATCGACCAAGTGAGGGAAGACGGGAAAATCGACGTGATGCTGCAGCCCTCAGGACGGCAACAGACAAAAGACTTTGCCGACACGCTCACCGACTATCTCATCGCCCACAACGGATTCTGTCCTTACGGCGACAAGACCGACCCAGAGATCATCAAAGACCTGTTTGGAGTGAGCAAGAAAACCTTCAAGCGAGCTATCGGCGATCTATACCGCCGTCATGTCATTGTCATCACGGATGAGGGTCTCCGGCTGACTACACATCCATAAAAACAACCACCTTTTTCCCTTTATTAAACAAAAGCTTTCAAAAGAGCAAGTAAATGTCCCTAAAAAGTGTATTTTTATAAAATTTCTAGTCGTTTTCTTTGGTCGGAAGATATTATTTCCTACTTTTGCGGCAAATAACACCCCTACCTTATATGGCAACAACATCTGCCCTCTATAAGAGTTAATGCCATATCTATCCGACAGAGGGCTTTATGGGGCAGCTGAGAAGCTGCCCCAATTTTTTGCAGGTATGGTAAAGAAAGCAAAAAGTTTCTCTTTTGCTTTGCTTTCCGCTCGGTTTGCACTACCTTTGCACAATAATCAAAGAAGAATATGATTTATTTTTTCCAAACCCCGTCAAAAAACATTATTGCCACCGATGCCAACCATCAGTTGGACAACGATGAAATCAACCGTTTGAAATGGCTTTACGGCGATGCCGAGCTGATTGATGCCGAAACTCTGGAAGGCTTCTATGTGGGCCCTCGCCGCGAGATGGTGACCCCCTGGAGTACCAATGCCGTGGAAATCACCCAGAATATGAACATCAGCGGTATCAGCCGCATAGAGGAATATTTCCCCGTGGAAAGTGAGGATGCTGACCACGACCCCATGCTGCAACGCATGTACCTCGGACTTGACCAGCGCATCTTCACGGTCAATCACCAGCCGGAGCCCATCAAGCAGGTCAACAACCTGGAGGAATACAATGAGCAGGAAGGCCTGGCCCTTTCACCCGAAGAGATAGAATACCTGCACCAGATTGAAAAGCAACTGGGCCGTCCGCTCACCGACTCCGAAATCTTTGGTTTCGCCCAGATCAACTCCGAGCATTGCCGTCACAAAATCTTCGGTGGCACATTCATCATCGACGGGGTGGAGAAAGAATCTTCCCTCTTCGCCATGATCAAGAAGACCACACAGGAGAATCCCAACAAAATACTCTCTGCCTATAAAGACAATGTGGCTTTCGCACAAGGACCGGTGGTGGAGCAGTTTGCCCCTCACGACCAGTCCACCTCAGACTATTTCGAAGTGAAAGAAGTCGAGAGCGTCATCTCCCTCAAAGCAGAGACACACAATTTCCCCACCACAGTGGAGCCTTTCAACGGCGCTGCTACAGGAACGGGCGGTGAGATACGCGACCGTATGGGCGGTGGAGTAGGCTCATGGCCCATCGCCGGAACAGCAGTCTATATGACAGCCTACCCACGTCTGCAGACCGATGAGGGCGAGGCCGACCCAGCCCGTGACTGGGAGGACATCCTGCCTGTACGCCAATGGCTCTATCAGTCGCCTGAGCAAATTCTCATCAAGGCATCCAATGGTGCCTCCGATTTTGGCAACAAGTTCGGACAGCCGCTCATCTGCGGTTCGGTCCTCACTTTTGAGCATCAGGAAGGAACCGAGAAATATGCCTACGACAAGGTCATCATGCTTGCCGGCGGTGTCGGCTACGGCACCAAGCGCGACTGCCTGAAGCGCCAGCCCCAGAAAGGCAACAAGATTGTCGTGGTGGGCGGCGACAACTACCGCATCGGACTGGGTGGCGGCAGCGTGTCGTCAGTAGATACGGGCCGCTATTCCAATGGCATCGAACTCAATGCCGTGCAGCGTGCCAATCCTGAGATGCAGAAACGCGCCTACAACCTGGTGCGCGCCCTCTGCGAGGAAGACGTCAACCCCGTGGTGAGCATCCACGACCACGGGTCGGCCGGACACCTCAACTGCCTTTCCGAACTGGTGGAGGAATGTGGTGGCCAGATTGATATGTCGAAGCTGCCCATCGGCGACAGCACCCTCTCCGCCAAAGAGATTATCGCCAACGAGAGCCAGGAACGCATGGGCCTACTCATCGACGAGCGCCACATCGAGCATGTCGCACGCATTGCTGAGCGCGAGCGTGCTCCCATGTATGTGGTAGGCGAGACCACCGGCGACGCCCATTTCTCTTTCGTACAAGCCGATGGCGTGCGGCCTTTCGACCTCGATGTGGCACAGATGTTCGGACACTCGCCCAAAACGGTGATGACTGACAACACCGTAGAGCGCCACTATGCTGATGTGGAATATGACCTCAGTCACCTCGACGAATACCTTGAGCGTGTGCTCCAACTCGAAGCCGTGGCCTGCAAGGACTGGCTCACCAACAAGGTTGACCGCTCTGTGACAGGAAAAATTGCCCGTCAACAGTGCCAGGGAGAGTTGCAACTGCCTCTCTCCGACTGCGGAGTGGTGGCCCTCGACTATCAGGGAAAGAAAGGCATAGCCACCGCCCTTGGACATGCCCCACAGGCAGGACTGGCCTCTCCCGAGGCAGGCAGTGTGCTCGCCGTGGCAGAGTCACTGACCAACATTGTGTGGGCACCCCTCGCCGACGGCATGCAAGGTCTGTCACTGTCGGCCAACTGGATGTGGCCCTGCCGTTCACAGGAAGGTGAGGATGCCCGTCTCTACGCCGCCGTGGAGGCACTAAGCGACTTCTGCCGCGCCCTACACATCAATGTGCCCACTGGCAAGGACTCCCTCTCGCTGAGCCAGCAATATCCCAATGGCGAGAAAATCATCTCACCTGGAACGGTCATCGTCACAAGCGGTGGCGAGGTGTCCGACATCCGCAAGGTGGTGTCGCCCGTCCTCGTCAATGACAAGAACTCATCCATCTATCATATCGACTTCAGCTTCGACCATCTCCGCCTTGGCGGTTCGGCCTTCGCCCAATCTCTTGGGCATGTGGGCGACGATGTTCCCACCGTTGTTCATCCACTGTATTTTGCCGACTGCTTCGAGGCCATCCAAGCCATGATCAAAAAAGGATGGATCATGGCCGGACACGATGTCAGCGCAGGCGGTCTCATCACTACCCTGCTCGAGATGTGCTTCGCCAACCGCGAGGGCGGCATGGCCATCAACCTTTTCAATATGAAAGACGACGTAGTACGCACCCTCTTTGCCGAGAACCCCGGCGTGGTGATTCAGGTGAGCGACAAGTACAAGTTTGAACTACGCGAGTTCCTCGACGATCTTGGCGTAGGCTATGCCAAAATTGGCTATCCCGTACCAGGCAAGCGCACCCTCACCATCAA
>CAMZHP010000036.1 GCA_947306845.1 uncultured Prevotellaceae bacterium | reverse complement strand
TACCGTCTTGGTGTGGTGATCATGTTCACCACATCAAGGTGGGTGCCAAACTCCGCACGGTCCACATCCTCGGTCAGGCGCAGATACTCATCAGGACTGCTCGGTATCATCCACGGCATCGACTCAATGCAGAACTTGGTATGAACGGGACGGACAGCGTCGATGATCCTACGTATCATTCTTACCGCCATATCCCATAGCTCTGGACTGAAGTTGTCGCGATAGCCTCCATCCCAGCGCGGACCATAGGGCGTCCCCACCACGTTGACGCAACAGGCGGCGCCAATGGCGTCAGCCATGCGGAGTTGCTCGATGGCATAGCCTATCCACCGCTCCCGCTCATCGGGGTCAGCGGCCAACGTGTTGCGCCACACGCCCACCTCGGCGATGGTGAGACCGGCCTCATCGGCAGCTTTCTTGTAGGCCATAATCGTTTCCTCGCCGTCAAGACAACTCACGGGGAAGACGACTGTATCGAGACCAAGTGCCTTGTGCTTCGACGCCCACTCCTCAGGAGTGCTGTGCTCTAAAGAGGATGAAATGCCCAAATACATCAGAACGCCCTCCTGTGAATAACCGTGGAATCCATCTTATCCAACGAACCCACTCCGGTGCGGGCCATCACTCCTGCCAATTCAGCGGTCATCTCGTCCATCCGGCGGGCCACAGCCTCAGCACCGTCCTTGAGCAGCGGCATCAGATGACGGCCCACCGATACGGCCTTAGCTCCCAGAGCAAGGCACTTGTAGGCATCCATCCCACTCTCTATGCCACAGTCCACAAATACCGGAATGCTTCCTCCTGTGGCCGAAATGATGTCTTGCAGTACCATCAGCGGCGGCACGGCATACTGTATGATACCGTGATGATGTGATACCACAATACCTGCACACCCCGCCTTGAGGCATTTCTCGGCATCGCGTGTGCTGAGCACTCCTTTCACAATGAAAGGCACCCCTGAGGCCTGAACAAACTCTGCCAGCTCCTCTGCCGATTTGGCTTTCATGGACAGTCCGAACACATTGTCGTAGCCACCCTGGGAATTGAACGCATGGTCAATGTCCATTCCCACCGCCATGCATCCCGACTTCACGGCGTGTTCTATCTTGCGCAGCACCTCACGGTTGTCGGCATGAGGCTTGATGATCTTGATGGTCCTGGCACCAGTAGCGACAATCTCCTCCAGCTCATGGTCACTGCCCATGCCTACCCAGTGCACGGCTCCGCTCTGTGCTGCTCCACGGGCATACACCGTCATGCCATCGGGTGCCGTGTTGTGGAGGTGCGACAGTGCGGCGGTCATGATCGGTGTGCGGAATGTCTCTCCAAACAGGGTCATCTGAGTGGATGGAATGACAGCGTCTAAATACCGCGTCTCTACTAAAAGGGAGTCGAAATAGTCTCGCGTGATCTTGTCGGAATTTGAAGTTAATGACATAGTCGTATTATTTTGATTGTGTCGTTATTGCAGCATTGATTTCGTCCATCTTCTTGTCTGTAAGTTCATACTTTCCTATCACATAGATGGCCAATACGAACAACACGGCAGGAATGAGCGTCACAAGCCAGAGGATGCCTTGCTCGGCCATCGGTGTCTGGACCGATGCGCCTGCCTTGAAGCCTACCCAGGCCAGGACAAGGCCGGGAATCACACCACCGAGCGCCATTCCTGCCTTCATGAATATGCATATCAGGGCATTCACAATTCCTGCCACACGGCGGCCTGAGGCGTATTCGCTGTAGGTCACTACCTCAGGAACAAGAGCCCACATGTAGCCGGTGGCAACAAGCACGCCCGTGCTTTTCACAAACTGCACCACGCAGAGCAGGGGGAAGCACGACTTCAGCGTGGGGAGTGAGACAAACAGATACATGAGCAACATGGCCAAAATGGATATTCCCAAAAACAGACTGAACATCCTGTTCTTGCCAATCTTTCGCTTGATGGCAGGTACCAAAGGCAGGAAAATGAACGCAGGAATGGTGCCGAGCCACATGAATACCGTGGTCATGAACGGGGTGGCACCCATGTTGAAAGTCATGAAATAGGAGTCTGCGGCATTGCTGATGCTCATTGTGGTGAAAGCGATGATAAAGAAGAATGACAGCACCCTGAGAGGGCGGTTCCTCACCAGTTCCATCCACAGGTCGCTCACCTTCACTCCGGCCGTCTCGCTTTTGTCCATCACAATGCGCTCCTTGCTCTCAAAAAAGCAGATGATGAGCAGCGCGAGGCCGGTCAGTGCGAAGATGCTCATGGTGATAAACCACGCGCGGCCTGCCTCGGGGGTGTTGTAAACGGCTTCCATGCGGCCGGTAGCCTCATTCAGAACCTTGGGAGCGAACAATGCGATCACTAAAGGCAGGGTCTTGATGATCAGGCCGGCTAGGTTGGCCATCACCATGCGCACACTCGTGAAAATGGTAATCTCTTCAGTGTCACGGGTGAGCGATGAACCAAGTGCCCCGTATGGTACATTGATCAGTGTGAAGCACATGCTCAATCCCACGTATGTCACATAGGCGTAAAGCAACGATCCGCTGAATCCGTTCCAGAAGCAGAGCATGGCGAAGGCTGCAAGAGGGAACCCACCCATGAGAATCCATGAGCGGTATTTGCCCCAACGGGGATAGGACTTATCCACCAATGCTCCTACCATGGGGTCCCAGATGACATCGATGATGCGCACCACAAGGAACATCACTGCCACCACGGCTGAGTCCAGGCCATAGACATTGTTGTAAAAATAGAGCAACCAGATACTGATGGTCTGGTAAATCAGGTTTTGGGCCAGCTCGCCTGAACAAAACCCAATTCGCTCTCGCCACGTGAGTTTGTAATAACCGTTGTGAGCACTTTCCATGATGTTCATTTAGGTATTAGTTCTTTCAAATGATTGTCGTTTCTTGGATGAAAATGTCTCGACACTTACAAGACGCCACAAATTTAGGTAAAAAATGGGAATAACATGAAAAAACAAAGGAAAAACAATCTCGCCGTCTGGAAAAAGTGACCTGTAAATCGATGGCAAAGGACAGAATGTGATGGCAAAAGTTTCTGCTGAAGCCAAGGAACTTTCATCAATACAAGACAAATGATGGCTCATTTCAGTAAAATAGACTGATTTTCTTTTGCTTATTACTTAAATTTTATTAAATTTGCAGCGAAATGTGAACGGGCAATCCATGCTCGTCAGGATGTTGTGTTTGTAAATCATTTGAGAATAGACATATCTCATTAACTTTTTATTATATGGCTCAAGTAATCAAATTACGAAAAGGCCTTGACATCAACCTCGCAGGAAAAGCCAATACCCAACGGGTGGCGGTGAAACCTTCGGGCGAATACGCTTTGGTGCCCAGCGATTTCATGGGAATGATGCCCAAAGTGGTCGTCCGCGAGGGTGATCAGGTCAAGGCCGGGGATGCCTTGTTCGTCAACAAGAAATTCCCTGAGGTGGCTTTTGCCTCGCCAGTCAGTGGCACCGTCACGGCGGTGGTAAGGGGTGAGCGGCGCAAACTGCTGTGCGTGAAGGTGAAGGCCGATGAAAAACAGTCCTATCGGGATTTCGGAGTCAAGGACCCGGCAAAACTCGATGGGGAAACCGTGGTGAAAGCTTTGCTCGAAGGCGGACTGTTCGGCTACATCAATCAATTGCCTTACGCGGTGTCAACAACGCCTGACACCAGGCCCAAGGCTATCTTTGTCAGCGCATTCCGCGACATGCCCCTTTCTGCTGACTTCGACATGGAGTTACAAGGCAACGAGAAGGCATTCCAAACCGGACTCACAGCGCTCAGCCGAGTGGCCAAGACGTATCTCGGCATTTCCAGCTCACAGGCTTCGGGAGCACTCTCCAACATGAAAGACGTGGAGGTGAATGTGTTCGACGGTCCGTGTCCCGCTGGCAACGTGGGCGTGCAGGTCAATCACCTCGACCCGGTCAACAAGGGCGAGGTGGTGTGGACGGTGGACCCCACATCCGTTATCTTCATCGGCAGGCTCTTCGGTGAGGGCAAGGTGGACCTCAGCCGCACCATCGCCTTGGCCGGAAGCGAGATGAGCAATCCCTGCTATGCCGATGTGATGGTGGGGCAGCCGCTGCGTGATGTGCTCGCAGGTCATTTCGACGGGCGTGAGCATGTTCGTCTTATCAGTGGCAATCCACTCACAGGTACCAAGTGCAGTCTCGACGACTATGTAGGGGCTCATGCCTCTGAGGTGACCGCCATCCCCGAAGGTGATGACAACGATGAGATACTGGGTTGGATCATGCCACGCTTCAAGCAGTTCTCTGCCAACCGCAGTTACTTCTCATGGCTCTTTGGGAAAAACCGTGAGTACACGCTCGACGCCCGTATCAAGGGTGGGGAGCGCCACATGATCATGAGCGGTGAATACGACAGTGTGATACCTATGGATATCTACCCAGAGTATCTCATCAAGGCCATTATCACGGGCAACATCGACAAACAGGAGCAATTGGGCATCTATGAGGTTTCTCCGGAGGATTTCGCCTTGGCGGAGTTCGTTGACTCTTCAAAACTCGAGTTGCAGCGAATCGTGCGCGAAGGGCTCGACCTGCTCAGAAAGGAAAATGCGTAATCACTTAAAGCACTTGGAATTATGTCATTGAGAAATTATCTGAACAAAATCAAGCCTGCCTTCGAGGAAGGTGGAAAACTGCACGCTTTCAGAAGCGTGTTCGACGGATTCGAGACGTTCCTCTACGTGCCCAACACCACTGCACGCAGTGGTGCCCATATCCATGATGCCATCGATTCAAAGCGCATCATGAGTATGGTGGTGATTGCACTCATACCGGCCATGCTGTTCGGCATGTACAACGTGGGATATCAGAACTATCTCGCTGCAGGCACACTCGATCAGGCCGGATTCTGGAGCATCTTCTTCTATGGATTCCTGGCCGTGCTGCCCAAAATCCTGGTCAGCTATATCGTAGGACTGGGCATCGAGTTTGCATGGGCACAGTGGAAAGGTGAGGAGATACAGGAGGGATATCTGGTATCAGGCATCCTCATCCCGCTCATCGTTCCCGTGGGATGCCCGCTGTGGATACTGGCCATCGCCTGTGCCTTCGCTGTCATCTTCGCCAAGGAGATTTTTGGCGGAACAGGTATGAACATCTTCAATGTCGCCCTGGTCACACGTGCCTTCCTCTTCTTCTCCTATCCGCAGAAGATGAGCGGCGACACCGTGTGGGTCGCTTCCGACAAGATCTTCGGACTGGGAAACACCCTTCCCGATACCTATACCTGTGCCACACCGCTCGCACAAGTAGGGCAGGGGACTGATGTCTCTGCCAGCCTTTGCGACATGATCACAGGATTCATTCCTGGTTCCATCGGTGAGACCAGCGTCATCGCCATCGCACTCGGTGCCATCCTGCTCCTCTGGACGGGCATCGCTTCGTGGAAGACCATGCTGAGCGTCTTCGTTGGCGGAAGCCTCATGGCTGCCATCTTCGAGGCGGTGGGCATGACCACCATCCCGTTCTACGAGCATCTCGTGCTTGGTGGCTTCGCCTTCGGTGCCGTCTTCATGGCCACCGACCCGGTCACCAGCGCTCGCACCGAATGTGGCAAGTGGGTCTATGGATTCCTCATCGGTGTCATGGCCATCATCATCCGTGTGATGAACCCGGGCTATCCCGAGGGTATGATGCTCGCCATCCTCTTCATGAACATGTTCGCACCGCTCATCGACCATTGTGTGGTGCAGCGCAATGTCTCCAAGCGTATGAAACGTATCACCTCTAAATAATATATGACTATGGCAAATGATACAAAGAAGGGATTGAACACCAATTCAAATACCTACACCATTATCTATTCGGCCATCATGGTCATTATCGTGGCCTTCCTGCTTGCCTTTGTCTATCAGATGCTCAAGGACAGACAGGATGCCAACGTGGCGCTCGACAAGAAAAAGCAAATCCTCTACGCTCTCAACATCAGAGGACTGAGCGACAGCGAGGCGGCTGCCAAATATAATGAGGTGGTGCTCAGCGATGTCATCCTCAATGATGACGGAGTAGCCACACCCAACGACCATGAAGGCGCTGAGAACAATGGATTCCTGCTCAACAGCGCCGACTACAAGAATGGCGACCTCGCCGTCTATTTCTGCAAGGTCGATGGCGAGGACAAATATGTGGTGCCCGTCTATGGAATGGGCCTCTGGGGACCTATCAATGGTTATGTGGCCGTCAATGCCGACGGTAACACAATCTATGGGGCTTACTTCAATCATGAGGGCGAAACAGCCGGCCTCGGTGCAGAGATCAAGGACAGCAAGGAATGGCAGGAGCGCTTCCAGGGCAAGAAAGTCTATGCCGAGGGAAGCGGCGATGTCGCGTTGTCTGTAGAGAAGAATGTCAGCAATACGGCCAGTGAGGTGGATGCCGTCACAGGTGCCACGCTCACCTCCAACGGTGTGCGCGACATGCTCAAGGAGGGCTTTGCCAAATATGCCGTTTTCTTCAAGTCACTTCAAAATAACGGAGAACAATAGATATGAGTAAACTGTTTTCAAAGGAGAACAAAGAGGCTTTTGCCAAACCGCTCAACCTCGACCATCCCATTCTCATCCAGGTGCTGGGCATCTGTTCCGCGCTGGCTGTAACGTCACAGCTCAAGCCGGCCATCGTCATGGGACTTGCCGTCACCATCATCACGGCTTTCTCCAACGTCATTATATCTTTGATACGTAACACCATCCCCAACCGCATCAGAATCATCGTGCAACTGGTAGTGGTGGCCACGCTCGTCACCATCGTCAGCCAGGTGCTCAAGGCTTTCGCCTACGATGTGAGCGTGCAACTCTCTGTTTATGTGGGACTCATCATCACCAACTGCATCCTGATGGGACGACTCGAGGCTTTCGCCATGATGAACAAGCCTTGGCCAAGTTTCCTCGACGGTGTGGGCAACGGACTGGGCTATGCGATGATTCTCGTCATCGTGGGCGCTTTGCGCGAATTGCTCGGACGTGGCACATTGCTCGGATTCCAAATCATCCCGCAGGCTGTGTATGATGCCGGATATATCAATAATGGAATGATGACCATGCCAGCCATGGCGCTCATCCTGCTCGGATGTGTCATCTGGGTACATAGGGCTTACTTTTACAAGGAGGAGAAATGATTATGGAACATCTAGTTAGTTTGTTTTTCAGGTCGATCTTCGTCGACAACATGATTTTCGCGTTCTTCCTTGGAATGTGCTCCTTCCTCGCCGTTTCAAAGAACGTCAAGACTTCCCTCGGACTCGGACTCGCCGTCACTTTCGTGCTGTTGGTCACCGTCCCGGTCGACTATCTGCTCCAGACCAAGGTGCTGGGGCCCGACTGCCTCATCCCGGGCGTCGACCTCTCTTATCTTAGCTTTATCCTCTTCATCGCCGTCATTGCAGGCATGGTGCAACTGGTGGAGATGACCGTCGAGAAGTATTCACCGTCGCTCTATGCGGCCCTAGGTATCTTCCTCCCGCTCATCGCTGTCAACTGTGCCATCATGGGTGCGTCGCTCTTCATGCAGCAGCGCATCAACCTCGACCCGTCGAGCTCACAGTATATCGGCAGCTTGCTCGATGCACTCGTCTATGCGCTCGGCAGCGGCATCGGATGGACGCTGGCCATCGTGGCCATGGGCGCCATCAGAGAGAAGATGGAGTACAGCGATGTGCCTGAGCCTTTGCGCGGACTGGGCATCACGTTCATTACCGTAGGTCTCATGGCGCTGGCCATGATGTGCTTCTCAGGTCTTAACATCTAAAGAAAGGAGGATAAGTATTATGACTCAATTTATTTTAGCAAGCATAGGAGTTTTCCTTGTTATCATTCTCCTTTTGGTCATCATCTTGCTGGTGGCGAAGAAATACTTGTCGCCAAGCGGCAATGTCAACATCCTCATCAATGGCGACAAGACCATCTCTGTGGGGCAGGGCAGCAGCCTGATGACCACACTCAATGAGAATGGCATCTTCCTGCCTTCCGCTTGCGGCGGAAAGGCTTCGTGCGGACAGTGCAAGGTGCAGGTGCTCGAAGGTGGCGGAGAGATCCTCGACTCAGAAAAGCCGCACTTTACACGCAAAGAGATCAAGGACCATTGGCGTCTCGGATGCCAGTGCAAGGTGAAGGGTGACCTCAAAATCAAGGTGCCTGAGAGTGTGCTGGGTGTCAAGGAATGGGAGTGCACCGTCATCTCCAACAAGAACGTGTCGTCGTTCATCAAGGAGTTCATCGTCGCATTGCCTCCGGGCGAGCACATGGACTTCATCCCTGGCTCGTATGCACAGATCAAGATTCCGGCTTACGACTGCATCGACTACGACAAGGATTTCGACAAGGAGGACATCGGCAAGGATTATATCGGTTCGTGGGAGCACTTCAACATCTTCTCGCTGAAGGCACACAACCCGGAGCCTACCATCCGTGCCTACTCCATGGCGAATTACCCGGCCGAGGGCGACCGCATCACACTGACCGTGCGTATTGCCACCACGCCGTTCAAACCGAAACCGGAGGTGGGATTCCAGGATGTGCCCACGGGCATCGCCTCTTCCTACATCTTCTCGCGCAAACCGGGCGACAAGGTGATCATGAGCGGTCCCTATGGTGACTTCCATCCTATCTTCGACTCCAAGAAGGAGATGATTTGGGTAGGTGGTGGTGCCGGTATGGCTCCTCTACGCGCTCAGATCATGCACATGACGAAAACCTTGCAGACACGCGACCGTGAGATGCATTTCTTCTACGGGGCAAGGGCACTGGTAGAGGCTTTCTTCATTGAGGACTTCCTCGCACTGGAGAAGGAGTTCCCCAACTTCCATTTCCACCTCGCACTCGACCGTCCTGACCCTGCAGCAGATGAGGCTGGCGTGAAATACACAGCCGGATTCGTACATCAGGTGATGTATGAGACCTATCTCAAGGATCATGAGGCTCCTGAGGATATCGAGTACTATATGTGCGGTCCGGGACCTATGTCCAAGGCCGTTCAGGGAATGCTCGATTCGTTGGGCGTTGAGCCTGAGAGCATCATGTTCGACAATTTCGGATAAAGACAAATGGCTTCGGATTTTCCGAAGCCATTTGCTTTATAAGCCTTTGTACCTTTGTGTTGAAATGCCTTGAAAACCTTCACATGGTAATGCTCGTCGCCATAAACGAATTTCTCGCTGTTCGGGGCCATAATCAATGTGATTCTTTTTCTCATCGACATCACTAAACCGCCACAAATAAAAAGCACAGCCTCTGTGATCACAGGGGCTGTGCTTCTGAAAATTCTTGTGGTTTCTTACAGTTGATCCCAACCTGAATGTCATTCCTCAACATCCCAGAGGTTGCTTTCACCAGCCCTGGATGGACCACTGCCACCGCCATAGCCGATGGGTGCATCGTCGAGGTTGGTCACCACATTGAAGGATTTCTAATTGCCATTGAGAATCATGTTCACCAATACCATCACATCGGTCACGCTGATTTTTTCATCGCCGTTGATGTTGGCATTCTCCTCGATGAAATTGTTGCTGTCATTCCCCAAGATATGGTTGACCAACAGCATCACGTCGGTTACTGTAATTACCCCGTCACCGTTCACGTCGCCAAGATATTCGAACTTTGTCACCATCTGTGTGGCCTCATGGGCTGCATTGGCCTGGAAATAAGCGCGGAAAGGACCTACGTATGCATCTGCCACACCCTGGGCCACCTTGTGCCAGTTGCCATCGCTCTGCAGTATGTAGGCGGGCTTGTTGGCGTCGGCACAGAGTTGGGCATTGGAGATGGTCTCGTTGCTGCCCTTGAAGTCAAAGCCTGAGCCGGAGATGGTTGTGGTTTTCAAATCTGGAACAGGGATTTCAACGGTTTCAGTATTGCTGAGACTCACCTCGCCATCACCATCTACTACTACATAATAAGGTGTATAGGCAGTCATCGCCTTGCCTTCCACCTCTTTGAAAGTGACAGTGGTGATGCCCTCGGTAGTCTCTACCGCCGTTGGGGCATAGACCTTGGCATTAGTGGCGGTAAGTGTCAGGTCGTAAGGCAGGCAGACGGTGTAGCCGCAGCGCTGGAACTTGTAGCCCGACTCAGTGAAGACGGGAGTGGCCTGAAGTGTGCGGTTGTAGGTGATGCCATTTGTTGCCGTGATGGCCACAGGAGGATTGAAGTCCCAGCCGTCGGTCAGGATGATGCTGTTGGCCGTGCCTTCAATCACGATGTTAGGTTCGTTGGCAGCAACTGTGTGTCCGGATGGCAGATAGACGATGGTGCTCTGGCTGAGGCCGTAGAACGGTGAGTTGGGGTCGTGGCGGTCGGCGGTGTAGGTGGTGGCTGTTCCCGACTCCAAGTCGATGGCTGTAATGGAGGCCATGTTGATATAGCGCAGGTTGGTAGCCCCATTGAAGGCACCCTTGCCCAACTCATATTTGTTGTACGAGGGTAATGTAATACTTGTCAATCCTGTGCAACCAGCGAAACAGTCGGGGAAGATTTTTACATTTTTTTTACTCGTACTGGCTTGATTTATTATGTAATCGCCAGTCTTTCCAGCTGCACAGGCAATGACGAACATGATATCGGTGTTGTGCATCAAGACGCCATCCTCGCAATAATAGGAGTTGTCGTTGGGATTGCCATCTGTCGTTTTCAGAGTAGTCAACTTGGGGCAGTAGGCAATGAAGTTGTCATCATGATGGGCAAATTTCTTGCCTATGCTGAACGACGTGAGGTTGTCGCAGCCACGGAAGGCGCGGGCATGTACATACTCCACGGCATCAGGCAGGACGACTTCGGTCAGGGCGTCGCAATCCTCGAAGGCACTCGCGCCGATGTCTGTCACGTTGCTGCCGATGGTGAGCGTCTGCAGGGTGCTGTTGCCCTTGAACACCTCGGGCAGGATGGCGGTGACAGGCTTGCCGCTGTAGGTGTCGGGGATGGTGAGTGTTGTGGCCTCACCCTCGTAGGCACACACCTCGAAGGCCGTAGGATTGGCGGGCGTGCCCACCGGGGTATAGACCAGACCGTTGTCGGATTTCAATAACACCATATGGTTCATGTACATATCCTTCAGCGTGGTAGGAATGGGATAGTCGATATGGTTCCCTGTGAAGTAGGTCCAGTCATCGCCCAATTGCGCCTTGGCAGCATCGCCCGTCATGAGGGCTTCTGTGTCAAATGCCTTGTTTCCGCTTTGCGTGAGTTGAACATATTCGTTTTCCGTTATTGCGCCAACGGTATTGATGTCGCTGCCAGAAGTCCAGTAGGCGCAGTTGGTGATGATATTGTTGCGTGGCTCTTGATCTTGCACCTTGCTATCCACCTCGCCTATCACATATCCAAACTTCATTTCTTTTGAACCGCTTTGCGTCAGCGTGTTCCTAGCCATACACCTGTTGACGGTGGCCCTTACAGCATAGCCGATGATGCCTCCCAAAGGACAGCCCTTGGTTTTGTTGGTCTGGATATGGTGCGACGCCGCGCAGTCGCTGACGGTCACATCGAAGTAGGCCTCGCCCAAAATGCCGCCACTCCGTAACACTGTGCCCTTGATGACACCGCTGAACACGCAGCGCTCGATGACGGACTTGGAATAGGCAAAGCCCACGATGCCGCCACAGTACAGGTCTCCATTCACCGTGTAATAGTCATCGCCAGAGTCAGTGCCAGTGACGAGCACGTCGCTGATGCGCATATCATTAAGTGCACAGCCCAGCAGGGTTCCCACATAATCATGACCATAAACCTTCGGATTGAGCAGGTGCAGGTTATAAATGGTGGCATGTCTGGCATAGCCGAAGAGTCCGACATTGTCTTCTTCCGGCCGATTGATGCAGAGGTTCTGGATGGTATGGCCTCCGCCGTCGAACACTCCGTCGAAGGGATTGCTCTCGGTGCCGATGGGCGTCCAGTTGGTTTCCGATGCCAAGTCAATGTCGGCCGTGAGTACCACCGAATTGTTTGAACTTCCTTTATATTGATCTCCATTGTTCACGGCATTGCGGAAAGCCTTCAACTCATCCAGCGACCCTATAGTCTGCGGCTCGTCGGTCAGTTCATAGATGCGGTTAAAGGCCTCCTGCCAGCCCACTATTTCTTTGGCTTTTGTCTGAGTGCCGTCGAACTTGGTGCTCAGATAGCTGTCTGTGGCGCCGCTGGGTACGTAGAGTATGCGCGTAGCAGCCATCTTCTCCATGCTTTTCGTCGTGCCGAGCGCGGCAAACACGTCGTTCCACAGCCATGTGGGAGCTGTGGTGGCCAAACACTTCACGTTGCGCAGCGATGCCAACTCCGAGAAGGCTCCAGAGCCGATGGTCTTCAGGGTGGAGGGCAGCACGACATTGGTCAGCTTAGAACAGCCCACAAAGGCGAAGTCGCCAATATGCTCCACGCCCTCCTCAATGGTGACTTTGGTAATTCCTGTGCAGAAGCGAAAGGCCATGGGGCCCACTTTCACCTTCCACGTGTGCCCCCCTTCGGTATAGGTGCTGGGAATGACTATCTCTCCCTCCTCATAATGCGAGATACAAGCATTGAGGCCATTGCCCAGCGATACGGTATTGTCGTCGGTGTCGAAGGTGCCCACCACATGGTATAAAGTGTTTTCGTTGAGCGTCAACGTCATCCATCCATGATAACGGTAGGCAGATGCTGACAGCGAGAGCAGGCACACAAGAACTAGCGTAATATATTTCTTTGTCATATTTATTCTAATCTCTAAACTTCTAAATCCTAACTCTAATTGTCTCCCGTCAGCACCCATTTGAACAGCCAATAGTCGGGTGTAATGCCTGCTATGACCATTGATGAACCGAAGAAGAAGAAATCCTTGCCGGCAGCCACATGGTCGTTGGCAGCAGGATTATCATAGATGAATACGCTGGCCTCTGCCTTAGATGCCGACGTGGGGTTAACCCCGGCTACTAAGCACCTCGCAGAAGTCGTATAATAGGTCAGCGATGGTTGGTTCTTGATGAACGAGAGCAGGTTGGCATAGGGCACCACCGTGTCGTAGGTGGAGTGGTAGAAGGCGATGCGGTGCGATGGTGTCCAGCCCACAGTGAGGTTGTTGCTCTCTAAGGCGCGGTGCAGGTCTTCCATGGTTCCGCGTCCGGTGGGGGTTATGCGGTTGCCGTATTCGTCCTCGAAGTTGCTCTTGGTGTTGAAATAGTTGTAGGCTTCACGGGTCAGCATATACTCCATCTTACCCCACACGTTGTCGCCGTCGTCCTTGAACAGCATAGCCTTCATATCCGTAAAAGAGCCTCCTACTTGAATGTCCTCGCCATAGGGATTATGGACCTTGCCAGTCCAGTTCGCGGCATTATTGTTCCTGCATGCGCGATAGACTTCGTTCACACGCTCGGTGCTATACTGGTCTTCTTTGTTTGGCTGGCTCTTCGATTCCAGCATAAACGTGGAACTGGTGGCAAAGAAGCGGTCGGAGAGGTACTCCGTGAGGTTATGCTGGCGCATGAGTGGGTTGCTGTCGCACATGCCTTTCAGGATGAGTGGCATGACGATGGGCATGGAGACGGTGCCAGGTACGTGGGTGGTCTTTTTCTCCACACCATCCTTAATATGGTAGGTGCGCCCCTCGTCCTCCATATAGTAGCGCAGGTGGGCGATGGGGTCGTAGGGGCCGTCGCCGCATACGGAGCCTGCAAAGTGAAGCTCGTCTGACAAGTTATTGGTCTCGATGAACTTGTGCGTGGCCAACGCCACGCTGCCGCCCTGAGAGAAGCCTATGCAGACGCTCTTCCAATCGTCGCTTTCAAACCTTGCAAAATCAGTATTCGATGTGCCAATATTGGTGTTGTAGAGCGCCAGTCCGTAGCGCACGGCATCGACCACCTGACGAGCCGTCAGCTCTTGGTAAAGATAAGGATGCGGTCGATTGGCGGTACAGCCGTAGCCCTCGTAGTCGGCCAGGATGACGAGACAGCAGGGTTGGCGCCCTGCATCATAACGGCAGAACTCCAGCAGCATGCCATTACCGCTTTGCGCACTGCCCCCGTGATTGTAGTTCGTGGGGCACTCGTAATTGCTAGTGATGGTCTCATGGCATCCAATGACGACGTTTTCGGGCTTGGCAGGAACAGCGTCGGCGAATATCTTCGTCGGTACGCCCATGAGCGCCGAAAGCACCACCTTCTCGCCATTGGCATCGATGGATGGGTATTTGTAGGAGTAGAGCTTGGCATTAGAACCAAAATACTGATAGCCCTCGGATGTGAAGCCGCCATACTCTTCGGTATTTGGCGTAACGTCGGCTATTCTGCGCCGTGCCATGGCTGGCCGCGTAGCAAGTTGATGATACTCCTCCTCGGTCAGAATCTTCTGGCCGTCATTAATGTGGAGCGTGTCGATGACTCCAGTCTCAGTGTTCACTACAAGGGAGTCGTGGCTCATGAACAGCAGGTATCTTACCTCAGTCACCTCCACGTCGCTGGCGCTGACGGTTTTCGGCAGGTCGCCGAACTGACCCTGTGCCCATGCCCCTTGTGCTATTGCACACACGAGAGCGAGTATCAGTAGAATACTTTTTTTCATCATTTTCTTTGATTGAGTCTGCTATGTTGTTTCTTTGTTGCGGGCAGGGGAGTCGAACCCCGGCCCGCATGGTTTGTCATTCTGCTTGATTCACACAATAACAATGCATGATGACCATCTACTTGATGACTATTTTCTTACCCTGATGAATGTAGATGCCCTTTTGGGGATTGCCCTCTATCTCACGCCCGTCGAGAGTATAGTATTTCGTGGCATCGTAATTGGGAATATCGCTAATTTGCTTGACATTGTTGACGATGTTGCTGTTCATCGCTTCTGAAATGTCGGTGACCTTGTCCATGTTATCGTTGATGTCGTCGACAATCTCGTTGCTGGATGAGTCGGCAATTACCTTTTCTATCTCAATGAGGGTTTTCAATGTGAAGACAATCAAACTATAATCCAAATGGTTGCCCCAGTTTCCGAAATCGGTTTTCACGTCGCAACCCTTCTTCTTCAAGTAGTTGGCCATTTCCATACCAACGAAATAATGCATATACAAGTCTCCCTCGCTGTGGAAAATGAAATACTTCGTCTTAGTGTCAGGCTGCCAGTCGCACCAAGGGCCACAGAGCGAATTGTCGCGGAATTTCTCATAGATGATTCTGCCCATTCCCTGGGTATAGTCGCATGCGGCAGGGGTTAGTATCTCGTCAACGTTGGCCTCAAGACCAATCTTTTCGTTGATTTCCCATGTGTTGTAGTCTTTAGAGAGAATCCACTCTTGGATGTTGTCGCCAAGCGGTGGGAGGAAGACATCCTGATAATTGAAAGGCAGATTGTAAGTCTCCTTATACGCCACCATCATGAGGGGGAGGGCACACTTGTAGCCGGTGAAGTTGGTCTTTACATAGTTCTCATATACCGTGGTGATGTCGAAGGGTGAGCCACCGGCTGCGGTGAGGTCGAAGAATATGTCGGGGCGTTTCTCGCTGATGTATTTCTGCACAGCAATGGCGGAGAATCCTCCCGAAGAATAGCCAACATTGAACGTAGGCAGATTCTCGTATTCGTAGCCCTCTTGCTGAAGAATCATCTTGGCGGCATCCCAGGCATCGATGGTCTCCACGGAAGTGATTTCAGGACAACAGTAAGCTTGCGGCTTATCCTCGGTAAGTGTCCATCCATAGAGGTCGGCAGAGACGGCAATAATATTCTGAAATTTGTTCAAGTAAAACGCCACGTCGTCAATCTCGTCCTGCGACGTGCGCTCCTTGTGCTTGGCAGTGGTGAACTCATTGTAGAGCACCAAAGCACGTGGTGAGGCCTCTTTATTGAAAACGGCAGGATTCATAGAGATGACACCCGTCAGGCGCACTGGTGTTTTCATATCAGGCCCTACGCTGGTGTACTCAAAAATGATTTGGTCGAACTGCAGGTTGAGAATGTCATTGTAAAGGTTTTGCAATGCATGGCAATGGCGACGCTGCACAATCTGTGGGTCAAGTCCAGCTTCCAAAGGCTTTTCTGCAAACGCTCCAAGACAGAAAGTCAGGAATAAAGAAATGCTAATAAAAAATTGTTTCATAATCTCTTTTATTTTATTATACTTAAAAACCGTGCCACTTTTATTTTTATGCTACTTATTAGCTATTGATGCTGCTTGTAAACAAATGAATAACAATTAGTTATCAATAATTTTGATATGTATAGAATTTTACTTTTTAAGTGTTGTAAAAAAGTCGACACAATCGACGCGGCAAAGGTAATAAAAAAAATAAAAATAAATACCGCATATTTGCATTTTTTTCATTCGAAAACCGACTGAAACTTCATCAAATGATACGGTCATATAAAGAGTACCAATTAACTCTACGCGCCGTCTCCATGATGGAGGCTGTGCTAACAAAAAGCCCGTCCCTCAACATCAGGGACGGGCTTCTTGTGATATATTCCCGCCTATTATGACTATTGTCTAATCTCCTAAACTCCTAATCTCCTAACCCCCAAACGCCCAAACGCCCAAACGCCCAAACGACTAAACGACCAAACGACCAAACGACTAAACGACTAAACGACCAAAAATACTCCGTATTTTA
>CAMZHP010000035.1 GCA_947306845.1 uncultured Prevotellaceae bacterium | reverse complement strand
GTGCTGGCACGCGAACTGGGTATCGCCCTGGTGCGCTTCGACATGAGTGAGTATACCGAGAAACATACCGTGGCCAAACTTATCGGGTCACCGGCAGGATATGTGGGATATGAGGACGGTGGACTGCTTACCGACGCTATCCGAAAGACGCCTAACTGCGTGCTGCTGCTCGACGAGATAGAGAAGGCTCATCCCGACATTTACAATATTCTCTTGCAGGTGATGGACTACGCCAGGCTTACCGACAACCGGGGGCGGAAGGCCGACTTCAGAAACGTCGTGCTGGTGATGACATCCAATGCGGGAGCGCAATATGCCAAACAGGCGTCCGTGGGATTCGGTGCCCATGTGTCGGCCGGTGAGGCCATGCTCAGGCAGGTGAAGAAAACATTCAAGCCCGAATTTATCAACCGACTCTCGGCAACGGTCGTGTTCAACGATATGGACCGTAAGATGGCCGGCATGATTCTCGACAAGAAACTACGCGAACTCAACGACCGCCTGAAGGCAAGGAAGGTGACCATGACCATCACCGATGAGGCACGCGAACTGCTCCTCGAACAAGGGTTCACCCGGGAGTATGGCGCACGCGAACTCGACAGAGTGATAGCACGCGACCTCAAACCGCTGCTCATGCGCGAAATTCTTTTCGGACAGCTGAAGGAAGGGGGAGACGTGGCACTCTCCGTGGTTGATGGAAAACTCAAATTAGAGGTCTGACACATGGTTTTCCGACTCGATGAAAGGCTGATCTTCCCCGACCCGCACTGGGGAGAGCCCAGCGGACTGATAGCTGTGGGCGGCGACTTGTCGCCTGAAAGACTGTTGCTGGCCTATAACCATGGCATCTTCCCGTGGTATTCGTTTCGTGATTCGGAGATTTGCTGGTATTGTCCGCTCCAGCGGTTCGTCATCTTCCCCAGCGAGATACATGTCTCGCATTCCATGCGAACGCTGATGAACAAGAATCGTTATGAGGTGCGCTACAATACCGACTTCGAACAGACCATCCGGCACTGTAGCCAACTGCGTGTAGACGAGATGGGGGCATGGCTGGGCGATGATATGATAAAAGCATATACCGAACTGCACCGGCGAGGGTGTGCCATGAGCGTGGAAGTGTGGGAAGGCGAACGCATGGTAGGCGGACTCTACGGCGTGACAATACGACGGTCGTTCTTCGGTGAGAGTATGTTCTCGCTGGTGCCCAGTGCCAGCAAACTGGCTCTCATCTCCCTGGCAAAAAGGATGGAGGAAAACCAGCTCGGAATCATCGACTGCCAGCTGGAGACACCTCATCTCAAGTCGATGGGGGCACGCTTCATCCCCTACGAGGAGTATATGCAATTGATAGGCAAAGACTGAGGTGAAAACCACCTCCCGTTTCCCTTCCTCCAGACGTTTTCTCTTTTCGGGGTGGCATCACGTCATTGCCCGCCCAAATGGTCGAAATAGTCGATGATTTGTTCCCAAGTCTTGAAACTGTCGCTCCCCAGGCGTATCATTGTGCCCATGAATTTCTCATTGTCGGCGGTGTCGACGAGGTAGTCGCCCATCAGCAGATGAAGCTGGTTGGAAAAAATGACATGGTTGTAGGCCGGGGCATCGAAGATGTTTTCCATCCAGTCGATGGTTCGCGACATCTCTTCACGGCCATTGAACGAAGCCGGAGCCACAAGGTAGACGTCATAGGTCTCGATGAGACGGCGGAAAGCTTTCTGGGCACTGCTGCGGGCCTGTCCGTAGGCATCGCATACGCTGTCGTGGGTAATCATCACGACACGGCGCTCACGGCCTTCCTGCTCATCATCTATCCAGCGCACAACGGGCAGCACGGCATGCATGTAGGAGCGCTCGTCCATGCGATGAACGCCATGGAAGTGGATGGCATTGGGGTAGTGCTGGTGAAACAGGTCGAAGGTATCGACCAAGTCGTCCTGGTCGCCGAAGAGACCCCATACGCGCTGTCGCTCACTGTCGTTCACACCGCTGAAACATTGTTCGGTGATACGCTTGTATTCCTTCACCAGGTTGTTGTCTACAAAGAATTTCTGTACTCCGTCCTTACGGGGGTTGAAGAAGGTCTGTGCACCGGTCATCCCATGCTCCACCATCGTCTCGCCAATCTTGAAGGCCGGGTTGAGCACGATGCGGTCGTAGCCATAGAGCATCTCCGTGTACATACCACCCATCGACGTGCCGATGATGAGGTCGGGATGCTCTGTCTCGCACATCCTGTGGAGCAGGGTCAGCGCTTCCTGAGGGTGGAGGGGCATGTCTTCGGCTATCACTGTGGCATTGCACAGCACCTTGCGCAGACGGTCTACCGTGCCCGTGCGGGCCGAGGAGCCGAAACCATGCACATACATCACTTTCTTCCCCGACATCACATCAGGAAATTGTTTCAGGTATTTGTTCTCTGTCATCGTATCTCTATTTGATTGTGACGTCGCAAAAGTACGAATAAGCGAGTGGAAATCCAAAAGATTATTTGTTTTTCCGCTCGCTTATTCGTAACTTTGCAGAAACAACTACCTAATGATATAGATGAAAAGACCATACCTCTATTATCTTTTACTTGTGACATGGGTGTGGATGGCTCTACCCACAATGGCAGCCAAACCGAAGAAAGCACCAGCCTCCGACAGAGACTACTGGGTGTCGCTGGCCTACGACATGGCGCGACCGGTGCTCGAAAACATGGCCCGGGGCGAGTTGCAGAAAAACATGCTCACCGAATATAGTCCGAATTTCGACAACCGCAACAGGAAGGTGGTGTATATGGAGACCTTCGGCAGACTGATGGCCGGCATCGCTCCTTGGCTCAGCCTACCCGATGATGACAGTCCAGAGGGGCAGAAGCGCAAGCAGTTGCGGAAATGGGCATTGGCCAGCTATAAGAATGCCGTCGACCCACAGTCGCCCGACTACCTGTTGTGGCATGGGGCCGGACAGGCTCTCGTCGACGCTGCATATATCGCAGAGAGCTTCCTCAGGGCTTACGACCAACTGTGGGAACCGCTCGATGATGTTACCAAACAGCGATATGTGAAAGAATTCATAAGTTTGAGAGGCATCGACCCGCCCTACACCAACTGGTTCCTCTTCTCTTCTGTCATCGAGAGTTTCTTGGCCAAGAGCAAGGCTCCTTACGACGAGTTCAGGGTCAATACCGCTTGCCGGAAAACCGAAGAATGGTATGTGGGCGACGGATGGTATGCCGACGGACCGGTCTTCGCCTTCGACTATTACACCAGTTATGTGTTTCATGCCATGTATCTGGAAACACTGCAGGCCATGATCGATGCCAAGGCCAATACCCGCATCGACTACCGGAAATACTACGACCGCGAACTGAAGCGGGCACAGAAATTCGCGGTGGTGCTCGAACGCTTCATCTCGCCCGAAGGCACCTTCCCCGTGATAGGGCGCAGCACACCCTACAGATTGGCTGCCATGCAGCCCCTTGCTCTCATGGCCTGGTATCAGACTCTGCCACAAGAACTGCCCAACGGACAGGTGCGTGCAGCACTCACAAAGGTGATGCACCGCATGTTCGATATACACGACAATTACAATAGCGGGGGATTCCTTACCATCGGGTTCTGCGGCTCGCAGCCCGAAACGGCCGATTGGTACACCAATAACGGCAGCCTCTATATGACATCGCTCGCGTTCATGCCCCTCGGACTGCCTGCCAACCACCCGTTCTGGACCGACGAGGCGCTGCCGTGGACACAAGTGAAGGCATGGGGCGGACAACCCTTCCCCAAAGACCACCGATGGGCCGACGCTCCCGCCATACCCGATAAATGGTAATCATTCACACACTTCAAATCTGAAGACGATGAAGATAAAAATAAAAACAATTACGATACTCTTGATGGCCCTTCTCGCTGCTACTACCACTACGGCACAGCATAGCCAAAGGGCAAAGAGGGTTATCGCGCTTATCCACAAGGCCAATACCTACTGGCAAACCAACAACCCCGCTGAGGTGCGCTCGTTCTGGGACAATGCGGCATACCACACCGGAAACATGGAGGCTTATTTCCTTACCGGAGAACCCCGATACCTCGACTACTCGCTCAGATGGGCTCGTCATAACAAATGGATGGGGGCTACGGAGACCGACAAGGCGCTATGGGAATACAAGACCTATGGCGAGGACCAGCGCCATGTGCTCTTCGGCGACTGGCAAATCTGCTTCCAGACCTATATCGACCTCTATTGGGTGGCCTTGGGCAAGTATGCTCCACTTCAGGAAGGCGCGAGCCGTGTTCCCCTCAACGACAATCCAGCTACTTTTGTTGCCAGGGCAAGAGAGGTGATGGAGCACGAGGCTTATTCACAGCCCGTGGACTACTGGTGGTGGGCCGACGCGCTCTATATGGTGATGCCCGTGATGACCAAGATGTATAAACTCACGGGCGATGACAGGTTTCTCGGAAAACTCTATGAGAATATCTGTTATACCGACAGCATCATGCTCGACAAGGAGACCGGCCTCTATTTCCGCGACGGGAAATATGTGTATCCGGCGCATAAGACGGAAGCAGGGAAGAAAGACTTCTGGGCAAGAGGCGACGGATGGGTGCTGGCAGGATTGGCAAAGGTGTTGCAAGACTTGCCGCAAAACTATGCCCACCGACAGTTCTTCGTCGACAAATACGTGAGAATGGCTCATGCCGTGGCACAATTGCAACAGAAACAGGGCTATTGGACACGGTCGATGATGGACCCACTACAGGCACCCGGACCGGAGACCAGCGGCACGGCGTTTTTCACCTATGGCATACTCTGGGGTATCAACAACGGATATCTTGACAACAAGACATTTGGACCCGTGGTGCGACGGGCATGGAAATATCTTTCAAAGACGGCTTTGCAAGCCGACGGAAAGGTGGGATATGTGCAGCCTATTGGCGAAAAAGCCATACCCGGGCAAGTGGTCGATGCTGGCAGTCAGGCCAATTTCGGCGTAGGAGCCTTCCTGCTCGCTGCCTGTGAGTATGTGAGGTATATCGAAAAACATCCGCGATTCAGCGATTTCGACTGGCCGCAACTGAATAAGAAAAAACAATAATAACCAATACGACGATGATGAGAAAAGCAATTGCACTCATGGCGCTCACCCTCATTTCACTCACGGTGGGAGCGCAAGACAAAGCCAACGGATATCCATATTCCCAGGTGCCCTTCACCGCAGTGAAGGTAGATCCGGCAACCTTCCTCGGACAGCGTGTAAAGGCGGCACGCGAGGTGACCATACCCTTGGCTTTCAGCAAATGCCAGACAGAGGGACGTTACGACAACTTCGTGAAGGCAGCGCATCCAAGCGCTGAATACGACGTGAGCAAGTTCATGGGATTCTCCTTCGACGACACCGATGTATACAAAACCATCGAAGGGGCAAGCTATGTGTTGCAAACCTTCCCCGACAAGCGGCTCAAGGCCTATATCGACAGCGTGCTCGACATCGTGGGCGCAGCACAAGAACCTGATGGTTATCTATATACCGCGCGAACCATCAACCCTGCAAAGCCTCACCACTGGGCGGGCGACAAACGATGGTCGAAGGTAGAAGTGCTCAGCCATGAGCTATACAACCTGGGACATATGGTTGACGCGGCTTGCGCACATTATCTGGCTACAGGAAGCAGGAAGTTTCTCGACATCGCCCAGCGCTATGCCGACTGTGTGGTAAGAGAGGTGGGACCAGCCGCCAATCAGGCCACCGTCGTGCCGGGCCACCAGATAGCAGAAATGGCCCTGGCCAGACTTTTCCTCATTACCGGAGAGAAGAAATATCTCGACGAGGCCAAGTTCTTCCTCGACTACCGGGGGAAGACTTCCATCAAAGACATTTACTCGCAAAGCAACAAACCCGTAGTCGAACAGACAGAAGCCTGGGGACATGCCGTGAGGGCAGGGTATATGTATGCCGGAATGGCTGATGTGGCAGCTCTCACCGGCGATACGGGATACCTGAAGGCCATAGATGCCATATGGAACAATATCGTAGCACGGAAATATTATCTTACCGGGGGAGTGGGGGCAAGGCACTCGGGCGAAGCTTTCGGCGCCGATTATGAACTGCCCAACCTCACTGCATATAACGAGACTTGTGCGGCCATTGCCCAAGTTTACCTCAACCACCGCATGTTCATGCTCCATGGAGATGCCAAATACATCGATTGTCTGGAGCGGACACTCTACAACGGCCTGCTCAGCGGAATGAGCATCGACGGTGGCCGGTTCTTCTATCCCAACCCCCTCTCTTCTGACGGAAAATACAAGTTCAATGCCGATGGCACCACCACCCGTCAGCCTTGGTTCGGATGTGCGTGTTGTCCAAGCAACTTGAGCCGATTCATACCTTCGTTGCCAGGATATTTCTATGCCGTGAGAAACCAAGACATCTACGTGAATCTCTTCGCAGGAAATACTGCCACTATCAACGTCAACGGAAAAGAGGTGGCATTGGAACAGACCACCCAATATCCTTGGGATGGCGACATCGCCATACGCATCACCAAGAACAAAGCCAAGGCATTCCGGTTGCTGATACGGATACCGGGGTGGGTGCGCGGACAGGTGGTGCCCAGCGACCTTTATGCATATAACGACGGACAACAACTGGGATATCAAGTGACGGTGAACGGAAAACCCGTGGACGGACAACTCGAGAACGGATACCTCGCCATCGACCGTCAATGGCGCAAGGGCGACGTGGTGAGAATTCATTTCGATATGGCACCACGCACCGTGAAAGCCAACGACAAGGTGGCGGCCGACAAGGGGAAGATGGCCGTGGAGCGTGGACCGCTCGTCTATTGCGTGGAATGGGCCGACAACAAGGGCTTCAACCCACACCATATCATCCTGGAGAAAAAACCAAAATTCGACCTGAAGACCGACTATGCCATCGCCAACACCGAAGGTGATGGAAAAACCTTTACCGTGACTGCCATCACGACCAAGGCTCAACTGCTCACCACCGACAACGCAGGGAAAGTGATGGTGCGCGACACCGATGTCACCCTCATTCCATACTATGCGTGGAACCATCGGGGCGCTGGCATCATGGACGTGTGGATGGCCGACGACATCGACGGGATGAACGACAAATGATAAACAACAACCATAATATAGACCAAATCATTTTAAGACTATGAGAAAAATACTCTCTTTGACAACCATGCTGACCCTGATACTCCTACAAGGGGCATGGGCCGACAACGTACCTACTTTCACCGAATGGCATGATATGCAGGTGAACGACGTCAACCGATTCCCCGTGCATACCTCATTCTTTGCCTATGAAAACCCACAAGAGGCGCTCACGGCAAATATGAAGGCATCGGGCAATTTCCTCTCGCTACACGGACAGTGGAAATTCAATGGCGTGGAAAATGCCGACCAAAGACCAGCCAACTTCTTTGCCGAGGATTTCGACGACAGCGCATGGAGACAAATGCCAGTACCGGGATTGTGGGAGCTCAACGGATTCGGCGACCCCATCTATGTCAACATCGGGTTCGCCTGGAGGGGACATTTCAAAAACAACCCACCAGAGGTGCCAGTAAAAGACAACCACGTGGGAAGCTACCGGCGAGTGGTCAACATTCCCGACAGTTGGCAGGGGCGACAGGTCATAGCACATTTCGGTTCGGTCACCTCAAACATGTACCTATGGGTGAACGGGCTGTTCGTGGGATATTCCGAAGACAGCAAGCTGGCGGCAGAGTTCGACATCACCCCATATTTGCGCAAAGGCGACAACCTGATCGCATTCCAGGTCTTCAGATGGTGCGACGGCTCTTATTGTGAAGACCAGGACTTCTGGCGACTGTCGGGAGTGGCGCGCGACAGCTATCTCTATGCACGCGACAAGAACGTGCATATCGAAGATGTGAGGGTGACACCCGACCTCGATGCCAGCTATACCGACGGGTCGCTCAAAGTAAACGTGGCATTCAAGGGAAAATGCAATCTCACATTCCAGCTGATGGATGCCGAGGGAAATACCGTGGCCGAAGAAACCTTGACAAAAATAAAGGGAAACACGACACAAATGACGCTCAACGTGAAAAATCCCAGAAAATGGACGGCAGAGACTCCTTATCTCTATACGCTGCTGGTGTGTCCTACCACCCCTAATGCCCGATTCACGGCCTATGAGGCCATTCCCATAAAAGTGGGATTCCGAAAAGTGGAGATAAGAAACGCACAATTGCTCGTCAACGGACAACCCATATATATCAAGGGGGCCGACAGGCATGAGATGGATCCCGACGGGGGCTATGTGGTCTCCAGGGAGCGCATGATTCAGGACATCAAAATCATGAAGCAGTTTAATATCAATGCCGTGCGCACCTGTCACTATCCCGATGACCCGGTGTGGTATGACCTCTGTGACGAATATGGCATCTATCTTTGTGCCGAAGCCAACCAAGAGTCGCATGGATTTGGATACAGAGATGATTCCGAGGCAAAGAAACCTCAGTTCGCACTTCAAATCCTGCAGCGAAACCAGCATAACGTGGGGGTCAACTTCAATCACCCAAGCGTCATCATCTGGTCGATGGGCAACGAGACCGTAAACGGACCCAACTTCACGGCGGCTAATCAATGGATAAAGTCGCAAGACCAAAGCAGGCCCGTGCACTGGGAACAGGCGGGAAAAGGCGACAACACTGATATCATGTGTCCGATGTATGCCTCGCAGGAATGGTGTGAGAGATATGCCAAGAGCGACAAGCCTGAAGACCAGAAACCGCTCATCCAATGTGAATACAACCATGCCATGGGAAATTCGGGAGGAGGATTCAAGGAATATTGGGACCTCGTGCGTAAATACCCAAAATTCCAGGGTGGCTTCATCTGGGATTTCGTAGACCAGGCTCTGCACGGACAAGATGCGCAGGGGCGCTCAATCTATACCTATGGGGGCGACTACAACGACTACGATGCATCCGACAATAACTTCAACTGCAACGGACTCATCAGTCCCGACCGTGTGCCCAACCCACATATGTATGAAGTGGGATATGAGTACCAGAATGTCTGGGCCGAAATGGTGGATGCCAAGGCTCACCGACTGAAGGTGCGTAATGAATTCTTCTTCCGCAATCTCGACAATGTGAGGATGGAATGGCAACTCACGAAAGAAGGGAAAGTGATAGAAGAGGGGCGCATCGACCGACTTGATATCGCACCGCAGCAGACAGCAGAGTTCACCCTTCCCATCACCAAGGAGATGCACGCATGTTCCACGGTCAACGTGTTCTTCAAACTGAAGAAACCCGAACCGCTGATGGAGGCTGGACAGGTAATAGCCACTTACCAGTATCTGCCAACCGAACCCATGGCATGTGGAGAATCATGCTGCAAAGCCTCTGCAGACAGTAAACAGAAGGTGAAGTTCAAGAATTTGAAAAAAGACCAGAAACTCATGGTGACGGCAGGCACTACCGAAGCGCTCTTCGACCAGACAACAGGATGGCTCACCGCCTGGCGCAACGGAATGGTCGACTTGTTGGGCGACGGCGGGTCGATTCGACCGAATTTCTGGAGGGCACCTACCGACAACGATATGGGCTCGCGCATACACCAGAAATATGCGGTATGGCGCAATCCTACCCTCACACTCCGTGAATTCGCTTTCGACAAGAAGACCGGGGTGGTGAAAGCCGTATACGACATGCCCGACGTGAAGGCGGTGCTGACGATGACATATACGTTCCTTCCCGACGGAAAAATGAAACTGACCGAGAGCCTGAAAACCCAGGCTGGTGCCGAGGAGAAAGTGCCCAATATGATGCGGTTCGGCGTGGTGGTGCAAATGCCATACGACATGGACCGCAGCGAATATTTCGGACGCGGACCAGTAGAAAACTATCCCGACCGCAAACTCTCGCAAATGGTGGGAGTTTACAAGCAGACGGCCGATGAGCAGTTCTATCCCTATGTGCGTCCGCAGGAAACAGGGACAAAGAGCGATATGCGCTGGTGGAGGCAGACCAATGGGGCCGGTAACGGGGTCATGGTGTGCACAATGGCAAAACAGCCGTTCTTTGCTTCGGCTCTTCACTACGATATTGCCGACCTCGACGATGGTGACAACAAGGAGCAGCGACACCCACAGCAAGTGCCTCATTCCAAATACACCAATCTCTTCGTTGATGGAGAGATGGCCGGAGTGGGAGGTGTGGACTCCTGGAGCGGATGGGCAGAGGCGCTGAAGCCATATCGCGTGCCTTATGCCGACAAGGAATTCACTTTCATCCTCCAGCCATTTAGAATCCTTGTGAGATAATAGCGGATAATACTTAAGGACCCTCCGGATATTCCGGATATTCCGGTTTTCCCGGCTTTTCCGGTCTTCCCGGCTTTTCCGGTTTTTCCGGCTTTTCCGGTCTTTCCGGTCTTTCCGGTCTTTCCGGTTTTCCCGGTTTCTCCGGTCTTCCCGGTTTTTCCGGTCTCTCCGGGTTTTTCCAGAGAAATCCACCCTTTTAATCATATAATCCACCTCCGAGAAGGTGGATTATATGTATCTTTGCAAAAAATACGATAACCTAATAAACACGATTTTACAAAATGAAAAAACTGAAACTCATTACGACTGTGGCTTTGGTCACCATGATGACCCTCAACGCCAACGCGCAGAGACAACTCAACTTGGTAGCCAACAAGCCAGGAGCCACCATTCAGCCTACAATGTATGGCATCTTCTTCGAGGATATAAATTTCGGGGCCGATGGAGGTCTATATGCCGAAATGGTGCAGAATCGTTCTTTCGAATTTCCGACACGACTCATGGGATGGAATGCATTCGGCAACGTGCAAGTGAGCGACAATAGGCCGGCATTCGACCGCAACCCTCACTACGTGATACTCGGTGATTCCGGACATATCGAGAAACGCACAGGACTGGAAAACCGTGGATTCTTTGGCATGGGATTCAAGAAAGGACTGAGATACGACTTCTCCGTCTACGCACGATTGCATAATGCCGGAAGCAAACCGGCACGCATCAGGGTGGAACTGGTGAATGCCGAAAACAATATCATCACCCGCCAGCGTATCACCATCAACAGCGGCGATTGGAAAAAATACACCGCAGCACTCACACCCAACGTCACCGAACCCAAAGGACTCATGCGTATCTTCCTTGAGACAGCCGAGGGGGTAGACCTTGACCATGTGTCGCTCTTCCCGTCTGACAACTGGAACGGACTGCGTGCCGACTTGGTGAAAGACCTCGCCGACCTGCATCCCGGCATCTTCCGCTTCCCCGGTGGATGTATCGTCGAAGGTACCGACCTCGAGACGCGCTACCAATGGAAAAACTCCGTGGGACCAGTGGAAAACAGACCGCTCAACGAGAACAGATGGAACTACACTTTCGCCCATCGTATGTATCCTAACTATTTCCAGACCTACGGACTCGGATTCTATGAGTTCTTCATCCTTTCCGAGAAACTGGGGGCAGAACCGCTGCCAGTCGTAAGCTGCGGACTCGCATGCCAGTTCCAGAACAAGACCGATGATGCTCACGTACCCGTAGACGACTTGCAATCCTATATCGACGATGCACTCGACCTCATAGAGTTTGCCAATGGCTCCACCGACACAAAATGGGGAAAGCTGAGGGCCGACATGGGGCATCCTGCACCGTTCAATCTCAAGCAGATAGGTGTGGGCAACGAGCAATGGGGTGAACTCTACCCACCAAGACTGGAAAAGTTTGTAAAGGCCATCAGGGCAAAATACCCCAACATCAAGATTTGCGGAACCAGCGGACCATCGGCCGACGGAAATGACTTCGATTACGGATGGAAAGAGATGAAACGACTGAAGGTAGACCTTGTTGACGAACACTATTACAAACCTCCTCAGTGGTTCTTCGATAATGCAGGACGTTATGACAACTACGACCGGAAAGGACCAAAGGTATTTGCCGGTGAGTATGCTGCACACGGAAAGGGCGACCTCAACAACTGGGAAGCAGCACTCTCAGAAGCTGCCTTCATGACCGGACTGGAGCGCAATGCCGACATCGTGTGGCAGGCTACCTACGCACCGCTCTTCGCACACGTGGAGGGATGGCAATGGAAACCCGACCTCATCTGGTTTGACAACCTCTATACCGCACGCTCGGCCAACTGGTATGTGCAGATGCTCTATGGCACTTACAAAGGAACCAATGTGCTCAAACTTACCGAAGACGGAAAACCCGTGGAGGGCAAAGACGGACTCTATGCCAGTGCCGTCTACGACAAGGATGCGAAGAAACGTTACATCAAAGTGGTCAACTCTCTTCCCAACGACCAGGAGGTGGAGATCACCTGCAAGGGAATAAAGAATGTGGGAACGATAGAGAGCGTGCTCCTCAAAGGTGAGATGAATATGCAGAATCTCGTAGGAAAGCGTGAAATGATCAAGCCCGCCAAAGGCAATGTTAATGTCGATGGTAATAAAATCGTTATCCCCATTCCTGCAAGGAGTTTTGTCGTGATGAGTTTCTAAGTCAGTAGACTTCAATATACCATAACGGCTTCCCTGGAAAAAACGGGGAAGCCGTTGCTTTTTATAATGACGGTGTATCGGGAAAATTCCTGATTCTACACATAAATAGGTCGTTACGGAAGGTCTGGAGATTATAGGTGTGTGGGGTATTCCGATTTTCAGATATTCAGGATGTTCCGCCTTTTCCGAAAAACTGTCGGTAAACATAATTTAACACTGAAAACCTGTCTTTAATGCATGTTTATAACTATCTTTGCATGTCAATGTAAACAACTATTTGATTATGAAGAAATATCTGCTTATATTTACCATTGCCCTCTTCGGGGTTATCGGCAATGCCAATGCCCAGTTGCCCGCCATCACGCTCAAGACAATGGAAGGGAAAAACGTGCGCACAGATACCATTTCCAACAACGGAAAGCCTTTTATCATCGATTTCTTTGCTACATGGTGCAAACCGTGCAATCGTGAACTCGATGCCATCAACGAGGTATATGAGGACTGGCAGGAAGAGACGGGGGTGAAAATCTATGCCATCTCCGTAGACCAGGCGCACAATATTAATAAGGTGAAACCATTGGTCGACAACCATGGATGGACCTACGATGTCATACTCGATACCAATATGGAGTTCCAGAAAGCCCTAGGGATACAAATGATACCCTATGTGCTCATTGTCGACGGAACAGGGAAAATCGTCTATCGACACAATGGATACACCGAAGGTGCCGAGCAGGAGTTGATAGAGAAAGTTCGCGAACTGCTGCAATAGGATGATGAGAAAAACTGCTATACTCCTCGCCGCCACCTTGCTGCCTCTGATATCGCTCGCTCAGAGCGATGATAAGGATAAGATAACCTTCACGGGCAGCATCCAGAGCGACGTGCTCTTTCCTCAGGAAGACACCAAGATAGGAGCTGAAAAATATGATGAGTGGGCGCTCACCAACTCGTATGCCGACTTGCATATGATGAGCAAAAACGTGGATGTGGGCGCACGGGTAGAGTTCATGCGCTTCCCGTTGCCTGGATTCGAGAACGATTTCAAGGGGTGGGGATTGGCAAATATCTATGCCAAGATGCACGCCGAGAAAATCGAAATCACACTGGGAAATTTCTACGAACAGTTTGGTAGCGGTTTTATACTGCGCACTTATGAGGAGAGAAGTCTGGGCATCGACAACTCGTTGCTAGGAGCACGTGTCATGGCCAAACCGCTCAAGGGCGTTACCGTGAAAGCCCTTTCCGGATATCAGCGAAGGTATTGGAAATACAACAATGCCCTCATTTCGGGTGGCGATGTGGAACTCAATATCGACCAGTGGTCGAAGGCCATGCAGGACAATGGCACCTTCCTCACCCTCGGCGCCTCGGTGGTCAACAAGCATGAGCGGCCGGAGGATATCTTCGTAGATGCCACACACAAGCTCAACTTGCCCGAAAACGTGAATGCATTCGACGTGAGGGCACGTGTGCAGAAAGGAAATGTGAGCCTGCTGGCAGAATATGCCCAGAAAACCCAAGACCCTTCATTCGACAACCGATACACCTATGGAAAGGGCAATGTGGCCATGCTCTCGGCGTCTTATTCCAAGAGGGGCATGAGTCTCTTGCTCCAGGCCAAGCGCAGCGAGAACATGGCTTTTCGCTCAAGAAGGTCGATGAACGGCACGTCTTCGTTCATCAACCACCTGCCGGCATTTACCCTCGACCATACTTACGCACTTGCCGCACTTTATCCTTATGCCACACAGACTGATGGAGAGTGGGCCTACCAGGCCGAACTGGGCTATAACTTCAAGCGCAAGACTTTGCTGGGCGGAAAATACGGCACCAACGTGAAGGTGAACTTCTCGCATGTACACGGCATAGAAAGAAATCTTCCCCAAGGAAACCTGGCGGGAACCGACGGACCTTCCTCGTCTTTCTGGAAATGGGGAGAAGGCATGTATTACCAAGACCTGAACATACAGGTTGACAAGCGCCTTACCAAGGACTTCAAAATCAGCCTGATGTACATGAACCAGTTCTACAACAAGACTGTCGTAGAAGGAGAGGGAGGAATGATACACTCCAACATCTTCGTGGCAGACGGGAAATATAAGTTCAACAACAAACTCACCTTGCGTGGGGAATTGCAATATCTCACCACAGGAGAAGACCAGGGCGACTGGGCGTTCGCGCTACTCGAACTGTCGGTGCTGCCACACTTGATGTTCACGGTCTCGGATATGTATAATTGCGGCGAGACCGACATCCACTATTATCAGGGACTCGTGACCTATAACATCGGCTCTCACCGCATACAGGCTGGCTATGGACGCACACGCGCGGGATACAACTGCTCGGGCGGTGTGTGCCGATACGTACCGGCCAGTAAGGGTTTCACCGTTTCGTATAACTACAATTTCTGACCACGATGAAAACAATACGATTCATATTTCTGCTGCCCTTGGTGATGATGGCTGTGCTCACGGCATGCGACCATATCGACGAGGACGAAAGGCTCATATACGTGAAACCCGTGTCGGTTGGACGAAACGTGCTCATCGAAGACTTCACCGGACAACGGTGCGTCAACTGCCCCAATGCCACAGACGAAATCGAGAAACTCATCGGCCAGTATGGAGCCGACAACGTGATAGCCGTAGGCATACACAGCGGACCTTTCGCCAAGTCGGTGAAAGGCGTTCCCTATTCGCTTTATACCGAGACAGGCGACGAATATTTCAACTACTGGAAGGTGGAGTCGCAACCCAAGGGCGTCGTCGACCGGAAGGGAACGAGCGACTATACCTCATGGGCCACCTTCGTGCGCGACGAATTGCAGAAGACTGCTCCCCTCGATCTTCATGTCACATCGAAGTATGACAGCGAGAAGAGCGAGGCTCACATCCAGGTGACTGCAGAAGGAACGGATGGCGACACGTCTGGCCACCTGCAGGTGTGGCTTATAGAAAGTGGCATCACCGCTTTCCAATACATGCCCGACGGAAGCACCAACCGCGAATATGTGCACAACCATGTATTCCGAAAGGCGGTAAACGGCACATGGGGAACGGCATGCTCCGTCAAGGAGGGGGAGATGAAGACAGATGCTTTCGTCGGCACCATCGATGAAGGATGGGTGCCCGACAACATGGAGGTGGTGGTGTTCGTTTACAACGACAATGGCGTATGCCAGGTGACCAAGTGCAAGTTGATGGATAATCAATGATATAATCACATAAAACAGTTTGCTTATGAAAAAACTATTACTTTCAGTGTTGATGACAGCCTTTTGCGGCTTGACTTTTGCCGCCAATATCGCCGTGGGATATTGTGACGGACAAATAGCCCCAAGCAGTAGCTATAGCTTGAAAGGAAAAGGAGTGGTGAGCGCAGCTGTGCTCTTCGCGCCCGATGTGCTGTCCAGATATGTTGGAAACGAAATCAGAGGCGTGAACGCAGGAATCGTGAGCGTGAAATACTGCGACTCGCTCGTGGTGTGGGTGCGTGAGACGTTAGATGGCGAGGACCTTGCCCACGGAATGATCAAGCGTGGTGGCGAGCAGTTGCCACAGGCCGGATGGAATGCAATAAGCCTCGATAAAGGCATAGCCATCGAGGAAGGCAAAAGCTATTACATCGGATACTCTTACTACCAACGCTACAACGACGCTACCGTGTCGGTCGTCGGACAACCCATCAGCGCCACTACCTTTATCAAGAAAGGCGCTACTGGCTCATGGGAAGACATCAGCGCGGATGGCGTAGGTAGCATAGAGGCCCTGGTGGGTGGCGACAACATGCCGCAGGTAGATGTGGCGCTCACCGAAGCCATCGGTATGCAGACGGCTCCCGGAGTGCTTAGCATCAACACCACCGTCGTAAACAGGGGACAGGTCGACCTCACCGACTACGACCTCACTTTCTCGGCAGAGGGATACAACTATGTTTACACTTCCTCCTCTCTCGTGGCCAGCGGAACAACGGGCATCGTCTCCTCGGTGCTCTACGATGTGCCTGAGGGAGTGGGATTCGAGAAACCACTCTCCGTTACCATTACCCGCGTGGCTGGGGGCACTGATGAGACACCCGACAACAACAGCGTGGGCGTGGGCGTGAAAGTGCAGCGCAACG
>CAMZHP010000034.1 GCA_947306845.1 uncultured Prevotellaceae bacterium | reverse complement strand
GTCAGTTTTCAAAGAGTCTGCCACCAAAGAATCGGCACATACGGCATCCTCACCTATGGGATGGTGGAGCTAGCCTGCCACAGAAGGGAACACAAACCTGACCAAATCCAATAGGATGACTATGAAGCCAAAACCATGAAGAAACTGATTCTTAGATATCATTTTCAATCAATAAAAGGCAAAATAGTTATACTCACAGAAGAGTTGCACCTTTCATCTGCAAAATTACATAAAAAATGGGATTATCATACACAAAAAGCAAAAAAGCAACTGTTGCGGCCCGTTTTTTTCACTAAACGAACAGGGCAGGCGACACAAAACTGACAAATCTTTTTGATGTTCGGATGATTATTAGTAACTTTGAAGCCGACAACTATCAGAACACTCTGACTAAAAGTGATTTCTATTCATTACTTCTAATTTATTCAACAATGAGAAAAATTATTTCGACCCTATTTTTGGTGCTGATTGCCCTCACTGCATTTGGACAAAGCAATTCTGCCATGGATCAGCTCAAAAAAGACCCCCGAAAGGCATACGGCATGGATTATCCGTATTCATTCGAGGCGTACAAGATGACCAAAGCCCCGAAGGGTTACAAGCCCTTTTACATCAGCCATTACGGCCGTCATGGCTCACGATATTACTGGACCGACCAATTATACAAAGATTTGGACAGGGTATTCACCGCGGCTCATGAGAAACACCTTCTCACCTCGGAAGGCGAGGCTTTCTACAAGAAATTCATGGCCCTCAAAGAAGAGCTCATGACAGGTGTCAGCGAACTCACCCAACTGGGCTGGGACCAGCACCAATACATTGCACGCACCATGTACAACAATTTCCCAGAGGTGTTCAAGAAAGGCGGCAATGTGTACGCCATATCATCCCTGACGGGCCGATGCGTCATCAGCATGGCCTCATTCTGCCAGGAGCTGACGCAATGCAATCCCAAACTGGAGATCCGCGAGCAGTCCTCCCGTTTTACCCTCGACGGCGTGGTGCCCACTGACAGGCAAAATCCTATCAAGCACAATTATCCAAGAACCAAGCCCAAGTATGAGAAGAACCAGGATCAGTTCAAGAAAATCGAAGGACTCAGGGAGAAGGTAGCCTCACGCGTCCTGATCAGTACTGACAGCCTTCCCAAGAATGCCAACCAGATCGGCAGCGACCTGCTCAATCTCTACACCTCCCTGCCCAATATCAACCACGAGGGTATGATGGACAATATCGTCAGCGATGAAGAGATTGTCAAGGAATGGGAAGGTTCCAACCTGGGCTCCTACTCCTGGGTGTTCTCCCCCCAATACCAAATGATTCCCATCCTGGAGGACGTCATCAAGAAGGCGGATGCCGTGATTGACGGAAGCAGCGACCACCTCTCCGACCTGCGCTTCGGGCATGACACCTGCCTCGGTCCCCTCACCGTGCTCATGGGTATCAACGGAGCCGACCTCGACCCCGAAGACCCATACGAGGTGAAGAACTGCTATCAGAACTGGGAAACCTGCAAGGGCTCCAACTTTCAGCTGATATTCTACAAGAGCAAAAAAGGAAAGGACATTCTCGTGAAATGCCTGCTCAACGGCTGTGAAGCCAAGTTGCCCATTGCCACAGACCAATATCCCTATTATAAGTGGTCGGAACTGCGCCGTTTCTATACTGACCGCTGCAACAGCGTCAAATAGCCGTTGGCTGTTTATGCAAACGATTTCGTGAATCTCATGAAAAATGATTGTATGAAATTTGAGTAATTATTGGCAAAAGATTATCTTTGCAAACATACTACCCAAATCTGCGAACAATCATTTTTCATGAGAAGAAGCATTATACTTTTCACCTTGTTGGTCACGCTTTCCGCGATAGCCAAAGCTGACTCCAAAGAGACCGTCACCATCAATGGGACGACCGTCAACAAGAACACCACCCACATCTCTTTTTCGGGTGACAACATCACCATCACCTACAGTGACGGAGCCACCCAAACTGCAGACATGTCTGCGGTGACCATAGATTTTGACCACGTAGCCGTGTTCAAGGACAAGGACTATGACAATGTGGAAACCATCAAGACCTACGGAGGAAAGACACTCAAGGCAGAAGTGAGCAGAACCCTCACTGCCGGAGAATGGGCCACCATCTGTCTTCCCTTCAGCATGTCAGCCACCGACATTGCAACCGCCTTTGGCTCTGGCACTTTGGTGGCCACCCTTGAAAGTGCCACCAATGACGGCATCAACTTCACCCGTGTGGAGAAGATGTCATCCGGCATGCCCTACCTGATCATGACCACCAAGAATGTCAGCTCTTTCACGCTCAACGCTGTAGAAATTGGCAATACAGCTACAGGCGACAGCGCTGAAGGCAAGGAATTCAGTTTTGCCGGAGCCATCAATACTGTTTCCAAAGGAAAAGACATGTATTATATCGCATCCGGCAACCAATTTAGCTATCTTACAGTTGGAGAAATTCAACCCTTGCACGCCTTTTTCACCGACTTAGCCGGCTCAAGCAAAGGCGATGCCAATGGTGACAAGAGAGTGAACGTGGCAGATGTCATGGCAGCTGTCAGCTATTCTCTTGGCAATACGCCAAACTTTTTCATCTTCGCCAATGCCGATGTCAACAAAGACACGAAGGTCAATGTGACAGATGTCATGTCCATTGTTCAAATCGTTCTCAATGGAGGTGCAACAAGAACCGATATCCCCATCACCCTGGATGGTGAAGCCATCGGTATCTCTGACGGCGGAGAAGGCAACTCCAGCGACCAAGCCACCAACCAAAGTCAAATAGAACAAATTCTCCTTTGATAAAAATGAACATCATGAAGAAAGCAACATACATTCTTGTTCTCGCTCTTTTATCGTTGGCCGGCCTCCATCTCCAAGCCCAGACGACATGGGACTTCACCACTATCAGCAGTGCTGACGAGACTCTGCTCAGCAATGACAAAACCGGCAATTGGACAATAGACTCCAGTTCACGTTGGTGCTACATCAATACATTGACCAACCAGGCCTTGACTGCAAGCGGCACCGAACTGGCTTTCGCCAAAGGTCTGTTATTCTCCTGCAATGCCAATTCCTCCGGCAACATCCGATTAGGACAAAATCGTCTTTGGGTAGGAGGATCATCCTGTCCGATCACCATCCCCGGACTGAAGAAGGGACAGACCGTCACCATCAGTTACAAGACTTCGTCGAAAGACGTTGCACGCGGCATCACCCCCTCCAACCTGAGCGGCACATCCGGTTTGGATGAAAGCCTCTCACAGCAAGAAGGCAAAGGCACCGTCAGCAGCGACGGAGACGTCGTTCTCACCCCTACCGGAGGACTCTACATCTATAGTTTGGCCGTGAGTGACGTGCCCAACGACAACCTGGTGATTGTTCCAGGTGAGGAAGCCACCCTTTATCAGGACGTGGTCACCGGCGCTGTAGCCCACAACTCAAAAGTCAATCAGATGACCGTGGAGTTGCTCAATGGCAACATCAAATATTACAACACCGGAGACTTGTCTGGAATCGACACAGACAACGACAAGGCAACCGTCAGCATCTCGCTCAAAAACGGAGGTACGGACATCTATTACGGTTCGGTTCGCAACATCTCCTTTACCAAGAAGGTGAGTCAGGGAGAGAGCGGCGACATCACCAACAACGGAGTGATCATCACCGACGCCAAAGGATGGCTAGAGTCTGCCTTTGTGGAATGGGAACCATACGCCAACGCCACCTCCTATGTCGTTTATATAAAAGGCGGACAATTTGCCAACTGGACCAAGTTAGACAATATGCTTGTTCGCAACTATGGCTCATACGGCCGTGCCGACATGGTGGGTCTGAAAGCATCCACCGACTATGCCTTCAAGGTGGCGCCTGTCGTGGGTGACAATGAGGATGACAGCAAAGCCAGTTTTGCAGAGAACCTGAATGTGAGGAACTACAGCCGTGAGGGCTTTGCCCACAAGACCTGGAGCAAGGGTGTGGGAGCCTACAATGATGACGGTACGCTGAAAAGCAATGCCAAGGTGCTGTATGTCACCAAGAACACCGCCAAGACCGTCAAATGCACGGTCATCACTTCTGAGAAAGGGGCCACTACTGAGTGCACAGGTCTGCAAAGCATTCTGGATGCCTATCAGAAAGGGTGCGACACCACACCGCTCGCCATCCGCCTCATCGGTATGATCAGCCTCTCCGACCTCGACCATATCAGCAGTTCGGAAGAAGGCGTGCAAATCAAGGGTAAAAATGCAGACAGCGAACTGAACATCACCGTTGAGGGCATCGGAGAGGATGCCACAATCAAGGGATTCGGATTCCTTGTCCGCAACTCGAAAAGCGTGGAGTTCCGCAACTTTGCCGTTATCCGCTGCATGGACGATGGTATCTCCCTCGACACCGACAATTCCAACATCTGGATCCATCACATAGATGCATTCTATGGCAAGCAGGGAAGCGACGACCATGTCAAGGGAGACGGTGCCATTGACGTGAAGAGCGACTCCAAATACGTCACCGTCAGTTACTGCCACTATTGGGACACCGGCAAGACCAACATGTTTGGCATGAAGAGCGAGAGTGGCCCCAACTACATCAGTTACGACCACAACTGGTTTGACCACAGCGACTCACGGCACCCACGTGTGCGCACAATGAGTGTCCATGTGTGGAACAACTATTTCGACAATGTGGCCAAATATGGTGTAGGTGCGGCAACAGGTGCCAGTGTGTTTGTCGAGAACAACTATTTCCTCAAAACCAAGAAGCCTATCCTGAGTTCACAGCAAGGCACTGATGCCCAGGGCAGCGGGACCTTCAGCGGTGAGGAAGGGGGTATGATCAAGGCCTTCGGCAACTATTTCGACCGCAGTGCCACCAATTTCAGGTATTACACGCAGAACAACCCAGCAAGCACGGGTTATGACGCCTACGAAACCAGTTCCCGCGATGAGCAGGTGCCTTCGTCAGAAAAGACACAATCGGGAGGCTATACTTACAACAACTTCGACACCAATGCATCACTCATGTATTCCTACACGGTGCAACCGGCCTCTGAGGTTCCCAACACCGTAACGGGCTATTATGGAGCCGGACGTCTCAACCATGGTGACATCAGTTATACCTTCTCCGACAATGTTGGCAGTGATGAAACGGACTCTGAAAACAACAGCGAACTGGCGGCCTTGCTGGATAACTATCAGTCGACGTTGACTGGCATCTTCGGCGGCGAGACCATCAGCGGTGGTGAGCAAGGCGGAGAAGGAGGCGAAGGAGGCGAAGGTGGCGAAGGCGGCGAAGGCGGTGTCACCATCACTACCGACGTGGAATGCAACTTCCAAAATGGCGCTCCGTCAAGTGACCTCTTCACTGTGCAGGGCAATTACTCCAAAGACAAAGGTGAAGCCACTGTCAACGGAGTGACCTATACCACCTGCCTGAAAATCGAAACCAGCACTTCCGTCAAGTTCACCACGACGAAGGAAATGACCATGACATTGGTGTTCGGCGATGAAGACACGAAATTCACTATCAAGGTGGACGGAGAGAAAAAGACAGGTGCCAACCACCAACTCACCATGACTCTTCCGAGCGGTGATCACGAGCTGACCAAGGCAGACTCAACCAACCTGTTCTATATTGGCTTGAAAGCATTAGAATAAAATAACCTATCTGAAGAAGGCAATCCCCTCCAAGTGACGTACAAGGAGGGGATTGCTGTTTTCATCAGAAGCCCGCAAGCCTGCTGCGAATCGGCCTATCTCAGTTTCTCATATACTTCTCTGAGAGAGTTGTCATCGCCCACATTACCGGGGAAAATGATGTATGGGAATTGCTCTGTCATCAGACAGGGCACATTGGCAATCACCTGGCCCAATACCGTGGCGGTTCGAACGCGTAATCCCTTGGTGAGAATGTCATGGGAAGTGATTCCTCCCTTTGCGACGAGATATGAAGGTTGGAAAGGCAAACTTTCCACCAGTTCTACCAAGAAATCGGAAATCGCCTGTCCCATCAACTGTCGCCGGTCAGCATCATCCACTCTCATCTCCTGACGGGAAGTGTAGATGACCGGAGTCAGATGACTGGCTGCGGTTTCCGCTATCTGGGCAAGTATCTCTTGTTTCAGCAGTCCATCTCCCTCCAAAATACGCCGGACATCAATTTCTATGCCCTTCGTATTCTCTGCCAACAAGAGGTTCTGGAGTTGACGAGTTGTTTTATGCACGTGTGACCCAACCACAAAGCACCCCACCCCACTTGCGTTTCTTAGGATTTCCCTTCCCAACAAAGGCTGGTCTTTGATGCCACTGATGGCCTTTGGCAAGGAAGAGGAAGACCGTATGACCACCGCCCCATCGAACGAGGCAGTCTGAGTCAGAAACCGGTCGGCAAAGGCATACAACTGCTCATAGGTCTCCGCGTCCACTATCTCATAATCCACCGGATTGGCCCCTTTTTCCCGGATATAATCGCTGAGAACAGACGTAGAATACCCGAACACGTTGTCGTTGGCAAATTCTGTCTGCGAGAGCGGCACCAATTGACCGTTCTCACGCATGTAATGAGCACCCTCCACAGTGACCCGTCCCGCCTCGATGAAAGCAGGAGCGAAAGGAACGGGATGCCACACCGGGATGCCATGCTTGCCCAGCACACGCTGCATGACATCCGTCTCCAGAGGGAAATGTCCCCGCAGACAAGAGTCACTGCGACTGACGAAAATCAGTTTCCATCCATATTTGCTGTTGGCCTCGATGACCGCGCTCATCGCATCCTCAATGACTTGGCTTGCCTCCTCACGGGTCATGGCGCGTGTATTGGTCAGCATATAGAAAAAGGGCACATCATCAGTGAGTGCCGCCCCCACTTCCTGCACATTCCATGCTGTAAGCAGCCGGCAACCATGAACCGTCTGGATGCCAGTAGGGTCATCATCCAGCACGACCATCCTTGTTCTCCCGTCGCGTATCATGGACGTGACGGTTTGAGTGACGGGATGCCCTGCATCTGTCTGGCCTCCTCAGGCGTGGCCGGTTCACATCCCATGGCACGGACCAGTGTGACCAGGCGCTCCACCAATTCCGCATTGGTGGAAGCCCTCTTGCCCGGAGCATAGTAGAAACTGTCCTCAAAGCCTATCCGCACCGCGGAAGCCCCCATGCCAATGGCACATGCCAGGATGGAGAAATCCTCCATCTGGTCATGAGTGATGCCCCATGAACTGTCTCGCTCACACAAGGCATTGAGCAGACAAAGGTTGCGCCCTGTGGCCGACAGGTTGCTTGACGTGCCGCGCCCCACGCAGAAATTGTAATGAAGAGGTCGCTGCAACACGCCCTCATCAGCCAGTTTGGTGCATGTCTCCACCATGCTGAGGTCGAACAACTCCATTTCCGGAACGACACCCGTCTCCTTCATCCTTGCCGCCCAATAACGGATATCAGGCAACGTATTGATATACACGGTCTCACCGAAGTTGACCGACCCCATATTCAGGGAAGCCACTTCCACCTCCGGAACATTGAGGCATACGCACCTCTCAGCCAATGTGAGCGACGACAAGCCTCCAGTGGACCCTTGGATGATCATGTCGGATTTCTCCCTGATGCGCCGTATGGTATCGCTGAAGACGTCCAGTTCAAAAGTCTGCTCGCCTTTCAGATCACGGGTATGCAGATGCACCTCACAGGCACCAGCCTCATAGCAGCGGATGGTGTCATCGGCTATTTCTTCCGGAGTAAGGGGATTTTTCACACCTTGGGGGATTTCCTTCCCCACGTGACAGACAGGTGCCACAGTAATGATAATTTTTCTCATATAGTGATTGACGAAATGAAATGATCAAGTGCATGAACCAACAGCAAAAAGCAGTAAACCTTAGCGACATGCTTTATCCTTGCAAATATAATGCTTTTTGGGCAAAAATGAAAGAAAGAGAAATGCTTTTTGAGCATCGCCAACGATTCAATGCAGTTTTATTGTCTTTGCCACAGAGATTTCCACCAAGTCAGCCTTGGTGAGGTGGGCCTTGAAATCAGTACCGACAGTGATGTCCGTGGCAGGAAACGTATAATGCAGTCCGATACGCTCATAGTAGGGTTTTTCGATGATACTGGCATTCTGTCCCATCTCACGGAAAAGATAATAGCCCACAGACAACGACAGTGCAAACCGATGGTAATAGGCCCGATGCTTCAATGCCAATCCCAGCGACCATGAACTATGCCTCACGTCATACAAGTGTTTCTCATCGATCTCCCTCACCTTGTCGGCATAGGATCCATAGAAAACATCTACACCCATGCCGGAAGCCCACCTGCGGGCATAGCGATACATCAGATTTGCCTGAAAGGAATATGCCATATACAACTTGAAATCGGCCGTCCGGTAATCAGGATGTCCCTTAGGAGTATTGAACTGCGTTTCCAGCCATTCCTCGTTAAGAGACTTTGCCCCCACTCCCAATGAAAAATCAAGGAAAAGGAATGGCGAGAACCTCGGTTGATACCCGGCTTTACCAGAATGGATCACATGTTTGTAATATGGGCAATACACCAATGATGCCGAAGGGCCCAAGACATTTACCCCTTTATTGGGACGGCTGAGCGCACCATTGCTCATGTGCCAAAAATCCACGCCTAATCTTACTCCCCAGTCAGGAGCCAACCTGTAGAGCAAATGTGTCCCAGCCCCGAAATAGACGAGCCAATGCGACCCAATCAACTCATTGTCAACAGAATGCTGCGGGTGGTATGCGGAAGGGCTATATCCGATACCCGTAGCAAGAGTGTAGTCGAGTTCCCACTTCTTTTTTCTGACCAAAGGCCTTGCAAAAGAACCATATAGGGCGATGGAATTGCCCATGCGTGAATCATAGTCGGCCTCCTCTGCCATTCCCCAATCTGGAGATGCATCCTTGTGCATGGTCACCCCATGGTTGAGCCCCACTTTCACCCCTACTCCAATCGAAGGATAGCCATAATCTGCAGCAAAAGCATCGCTGTCAGTGGGGAGCGAAAAATGTGTCATCAATGCATCGAAGGAAACAGAATTGCGTCCTTTCTGCCATTTTCTCTGATATTCATCAACGACAAGGACACGGCCTGGATGAACACCCACCGATGCCCCCCAATGAGCCAGTGTATCCGTTTCCTGAGCATTACCATACTGGCAAAAGGCCAACAAGACACCCAGCAATGCGAGTCCTCGTCTCATCGCAGGCAGGCAAAGATTCTTTTCGCATTGCTGGTGGTAGACTCAGCCACCTCCTCTGGCGGTATGCCGTAACACAGAGCCAACTTCTCTATCATGTATGGAATGAACGCACTCTCATTGCGTTTTCCCCTCATGGGCACCGGAGCCATGTATGGGGCATCCGTCTCCAGCACAATTCTACTGATGGGAATATCAGCCACTACTTCTGGCAGATGGCTTTTCTTAAATGTGAGCACTCCCCCAATACCAAGGACGAAATTATCAAAATCAAGCAATTGCCTTGCCTCTTGCGCATTACCAGTAAAACAATGGAACACACCACCGGGAAGGGAATTCTTGTAACGTCGAAGTATCGCCACCATCTCATTCTGCGCCTTCCTGCAGTGAATCATCAAAGGCAGTTGAGTCCGGCATGCCCATTGCACCTGGCGTTCGAAAGCCTCCAGCTGCTCTTTCTCAAACTCCCTGCTCCAATAGTAATCCAATCCCACCTCACCGATGGCGACAAATTCATCGTTCATCTGCTTTTCCATCCTGTCGAGCACCTGACCATAATCATTGCGCACCTCCTCGGGATGAAGGCCTATCATCGGAAAGGCGAATCCAGGAAACTCATGGCAAACGGACAGTATTTTCTGTACGGACTTCTCATCCACGGCAGGCACCATAATAGCAGAAGCGCCTGCATTCCGAGCTCTTGCCACAACTTCAGCCCTGTCATCATCGAACTCCTCTCCGTCGAGATGTATATGTGTATCTATGAAATTCATATCAAGGTTTTCTCTCGTTTCTCCTATAATAATAGACGATGCCGAATTTTCGGCACAACTCATAGCGCTCTTCCTGAGGTCGGTCACCAAAATGCGTCTCTATCACATCCCACAACTGAAGGATTAGTTTGTCCACTTCCGGTCTCATCTTAGTCATATCGGCCAAAGCCTTCTGTGTACGTGCCTGATATTGCTTCTGAGCGTCATACATGCCTCTGAACACATCAAAATGAGCAGAAACAACACCTATGGGAGGTGAAAGGATGGGTTTTCCACCGCTCCTGATGCGCTCTTTCTCTCCATTGATGATCTTGGGGGCCCATTCCACCAAAGCCTCCGCAGTCTTTAGATAAGGGACAGTATATTGCTTGTCGTCAAGCCCATATACCTTCAATTCCGTATTCCGCACTTCCCCTCTATCAACAGCCAAGAACAATACTTGCAAAAAATGACTGAGATAAGTCATGGCATTATGCTGCAAAGCGGCAATACGTTTGGAATATCTCACCTGTGTGCGCATCGACAACTTATATTGTGTTGATGCATCGCTCAAATGGGCATACAGGCGCTGCGCCTCAGCAATAAGTTGACGGTCAATGAAATGACCGCTGACTGCATACACCTCATTGTTATCCGCCAAGGCCTCCAGTGCTTTCAGCCTGGCAGCATCTGTTTTTGGCAACCTGCGATATGGCACCCTACCTCCAGAAAGAAATCAGTATTCTCTTTTCATCATCTCGCGCGTGTATGCTAGCAGCTCTTGTTTTCTGTCAGCCTCCACGTTCACTTTCTCGAGGAACCGAAGCCCCTCTTGGAAAAAGACTTTGATTTTGTTCTCAGCCATTCTGTTGATGCCTATCTCGTTGTATATTTCCGTCACGGCAGCAATTTTCTCCTGTGGGTCAGGAGAAGGCATGTCAATCCAGTCGGCAAGTACCTTTTTCTGTTTCTCATCAGCCAAAGCCAGCGCATTGATGAGCATATATGTCTTCTTGTTGGAAATGATATCTCCACCGATGGCCTTTCCGAACACCTTTGGGTCGCCATAAACATCCAGATAATCATCCTGAAGCTGGAAAGCGAGTCCGATTTTCTCTCCAAAACGGTACAGATTCTCAGCTTCTTCATCGGTCGCATCAGCCAGTATGGCACCCATTTTTGTAGCACACGCCAACAACACGCTCGTTTTGAGCCTTATCATCTCAATATACTCATCCTCGGTGACATCATTCCTGCTCTCAAACTCCATGTCATACTGCTGTCCCTCACCAATCTCAAGTGCCGTGCAAGTGAACAAATCGAGTATCTGGCTGAGTTTATCGGGCCTGCACTGAGCCATCTGCTGGAAGGCCAGCACCAGCATGGAGTCGCCAGACAAGATGGCCGTATTGGCATCCCATCTCTTGTGGACAGTCATATGCCCACGTCTGAGGTCGGCATTGTCCATCAAGTCATCATGAAGAAGCGTATAGTTGTGATAAGTCTCCAACGCACAGGCAGACGGCAGAATTGACTCTGGGTCATCACGGAAAAGATTGTATGCCAGCAGCATCAGCGTTGGCCTGATTCTCTTTCCCCCAAGTGATAGCACATACTTGATGGGCTCATAAAGGCCCTCAGGCTTTCTGTCATAGGAAATACGCTCAAGATACTCATTAATCAAATGAAGGATTTCGTTGGAATTCATCATATATTCTGATTTTATGTTTTTACTCTTTTTCAAATGTGGTGCATCAACTAAAGCTTGAAAACTATTGGAAGATGGACCAGTGTCCGGCATGGTTTTCCGCCACTCTTACCAGGTTCCCATTTGGGCATCATCCTTGCCACTCTCAGCGCCTCGTTGTCGAGGTCAATATTGACCCTCTGAATCAGTCTCACATCATCGACAGAGCCGTCGGTGTTGACGATGAAAGCCACCATGACCTTTCCGCTTACCTTTGCCACTTTTGCCCTTTCCGGGTATCTGAGATTCAGAGTGAGCCATTTGAGGAGCGCGGACATTCCTCCTTGAAACACAGGAAGCTGGTCTACATCCGACATACTCTTCACTTCATGAGGTTTTTCCTCCTCCACCAACGGCTCTTCCACCTTCTCTTCCTGCACCTCAGGAGCTTCGGTTTCCAAAACGACCTCTTTTTTCTCAGTCTCATCGGAACTTTCATCCAGCACTTGGTTCATCTCAGGCACCACGACTATCTGATCGCTCTGCACGGGGGCCACCTTTTCTGGTTCAGGCAAGTTTTCCTCTATGGGCGGCATCAATTGCATATCCTCAGCAATTTCATCAAGGAAATCAGAATCCCATTCTCCGTTTTGTTCAGAGAATGACAATTCCATCGCCACGACAAAGAGAGCCGTGGCCACAATGCCACCAATGAGGAATGCCCACCCCCTTATGCGCTCAAGGTCAGCGCTGGTTGACTTTTTCTTCTCCATATCCTTGTTATGCACTCACCCAGCATCAATCAGGAAAGAATCATCTCTGAAAAAATGGAGTCAGATTCAATAATCCCCCCAAAACTCCGTTATATTATAGAGACAATGCCTTTGGAATGCATTTCAAGTTACAAAAATAACTCAGATATTTCAAAAAAGGTGTATCTTTGTCGAAAATTTGAATAAAAAAGGATGAAAAAAGGTTTTTTGGTGCTATTTGTCACTTTCTTGCCATTGATGCTGATGTCGCAAGAGAGCCAAACCGCCTATAATTTCCTTCGTCTTCCCGTTAGTGCACACGGAGCCGCTCTTGGTGGCGACAACATCACACTCATCGAAGACGACGCCTCGCTGATATTCTCCAACCCCGCACTACTTTCATCAGTGAGTGACCGCACCGTTGGCCTCAACTTCATGAACTATATGTCGGGAGTCAACACAGCAAGTGCCAGCTACTGTGCGATTATAGGAGACAGCCTGTCAATTGGTGCGAGCGCGCAATATATGGGTTATGGAAAGATGAAGGAAATGGATGCCAACAACATTCAGACTGGCGAATTCAGTGCCAACGACATCTCTTTGGGCGTTTATCTGAGTTATAACCTGACATCCCGTCTTGTTGGTGGTATATCTGCCAAATGGATTACCTCTTATATCGGCCACTACAACTCAATAGCGATGTGTGTGGATTTAGGGGCCAACTATTATTCTCCCGACCATGGTCTGTCGCTTTCACTAGTAGCCCGCAACCTGGGTGGCCAACTGAAAGCCTATGATGAAGAGTATGAAAAACTGCCTTTTGAAATGCAGGCAGGCATCAGCAAACAGTTGGCCGGAGCACCCATCAGGCTCTCATTAACAGTCCTGGACCTGACTCACTGGGACTACAAGCCCATCAACCATCTGGCAGTGGGCGCCGAAGTATTCCTTTCCGACCAGATATGGGTGGGCGGCGGACTGAACTTCCGCAGGGCCAACGACCTGAAAATAAAGTCTGGCGAAGAAAGCAGCAGCCATGGTGCCGGTTTGTCTCTTGGTGCAGGAGTCAATCTCGAGAGGTTCAAAATTAACCTCAGCTATGGCAAATATCACGTATCGTCTTCTTCAATCATTGCAAACTTATCATTCAACATATAAGCCATGAGAAAAATAACAATAGCAATAGACGGTCACTCTTCCTGTGGAAAGAGCACAATGGCCAAAGACCTAGCCAAGGCGATAGGCTATATCTATGTGGATACCGGTGCGATGTACCGTGCCGTGACCCTTTATGCCCTTCAGCAGAAGTTATGGGATGATAACAATGTGCTTGACACAGAGCGGTTGGAATCAATGATTTCTGACATAGAGATTTCTTTTTGTCTGAACGAGGAAACTGGCAAGCCCGACACCTATCTGAACGGGGTCTGCGTGGAAAGCGAGATTCGTGGAATGGAGGTTTCCGGAAAAGTGAGTGAGATAGCCGCCCTACCCTTTGTGCGCGAGGCATTGGTAGCTCAGCAGCAGCGAATGGGAGAGTCCAAAGGTATCGTCATGGACGGACGTGACATAGGCACCGTGGTGTTTCCTGATGCCGAACTGAAAGTTTTTGTGACTGCCAGTCCCGAAGTACGTGCCCAACGCCGGTATGACGAACTGCTCAGGAAAGGATCTCCTGCAGACTATGAGGAAGTGCTCCGCAACGTGAAGGAACGAGATTATGCAGACAGTCACCGCGAGGTGGGCCCGCTATGTCAAGCGGATGACGCCCTGCTTCTTGACAACAGTCATATGACGATTCCGGAACAAAACGCCTGGCTTCTAGAAGCATATCAAAGAGTGGCAGGCACAGAGTAACGCAAAAGGAGGCTTCCTTAGGGAAGCCTCCTTTTTGCTGTATTCCGTCAGTCTTGCGTCATCCATCATTTAATGAATTTCTTTCCGTTGATGACATAGACGCCCTTTGGCAAATGATCGACATTGATCTTTGAACCAGTCACCTTGGTCTCACCAACCTTGACACCATTCAGGTTGTAAATGGCAACTGTCTCGCCCTCACTGGTGAAGGGTGAAAAAATACCATCCGTATCCTCTTCGAAAACGCCGATATTCAACTCATTATAACCCTCAACCCTATCCATATCGGTGGCGATGAAATAGCAAGTGAACGGATAAATGGTATTGGTGCCATAAATAAATTTCGATCCATCGCTATTAAGACAGAATGTATTGGCCAACTTCTGCTGTGAATAAGTGCCTCTGAAATCAAACACATCCGAGCCAACGACTGCATAAGACTGATTGTAAAGCGTTACATTTGTTGCAGAGAACACAACAGGTTTCCCAACTAAGTTGTGAGCCTCTCCCCATGCATTACCTGGCACAGCATATATATAAGGTCTATTGGCCTCAAACTTTTGTGCATAATCGAAGCTGACAGTATTGTAGCCCTCAATGGCCCTGAACTCCTTCAGCCAGAAGTTCTTATACTGATCATTGGCAGCCCTGAACCAATCCAGGCTCTTTCCGTTGCAAGTGATGGAAGTCGGAGCAAAAGGAAGAATGATAGTCTGCCATCCATTCTTGCCAGCCGTACCGAGCTTTGACTTTCTAGTATAAGAAATGTTCTTGACGGTGATATCCTTTTTAGTAAAGAACGGGTAACCATCTGTAAGCGCTATGTTATCTGCCACCAAGTTTTTAACAACATTCTTGCCCGCAAGTCCGTAAATGACCTTATCGGACGCTCCTATGTAATACAATGCATTGGGGTTACTGCTTGGCACCACCTTGGTAACGGTGGAAGACAAACCTGTAAAGTCTGCCACGGTCACATCAGCACCCAAGGTAACCGTAGACGCCACAGCAATTGGATTGGGTTTTCCCAGCGAATTATAAGTCATGATGGCATTGGTGACATAGTATTTGGATAGTAAGTACCCTTTCGCAATGAATGTGTCATCTGCATATCTTACGACCAGAGCATAAGCCCTACCTGGAGTTAGATTTTCGAACTTGAAATCTAAAACACCATACTGCTTTGAAGGAATAGTCATATTGGATGAGCACCTCTCAAAAGAGCTTGTCCACGAAGATCCACTGAGATAGAAAAGAGTCACGCTTACATCACCATAAAATGTGGAAGCAGCCTGGTTGGACACATTGATTTTTCCTTGCAATGTTGTTCCCAAAACAGTCTGTCCAGATTTCACGAAGTCGAGCACGACATCAGAGTTTTTCAGTACCTGGAGATTTCTACTTGATGTTGATTTCAGTATAGTAACTTTGGAAGTGCCTATTGTCGAACCTGAGACAGCCCACACATTAAATGTACCACTGGTCGACGGTTTGAAAGAGAGCTGCACATTGACTGTTTTTCCAGAAGGCACAAAGACAAGAGCCTGAGACCTTTTACTACCCATCGTCGAAGTAGTGCTGGCATACAAGGACACGTATCCATAGAAATCATCTCCTGTGTTTTTCACCGCTACCACAACAGGCTGACTTTGCCCAGCGACGTGCGACCCGTTGAAAGTGAACTCAGATACGGACAAGGAAGCACTAGCAGCCCCCAGACTCAGTTTGACTGTTGTAGAATAAACTGCATTGATATAATTGTTATCTGCCACCTGGTCACATTGTTCCCACTCGTCAGTTCCCTTCAATTTGCATACCGGATAAAGCTTATATGTTCCCTTCGCCAACTTCTTAGAAGAAAAATCTGTAGCAGCCAAGGTAAATTTTCCGACCACGTATTTGTTGCTTGCTATAGAAACAGATGTTGTGCCATATTGCTTAATCAGTTGCAAGTTTCCATTAGCATCATAATACCCCAGTCCGAGATAGTATTCTCCAGTTTCTGTATTCAGGTTGGCAAACTGTACAGAAGCATCTGTTCCAGAAGCTGTGCTGATTGTGGCTTTAAGAATCGTTTTGTCTACTTCATTGTTGTAACCTTTGATAGGCTGCAAGTCAAAATAAGCCCTTGTATTCAAAAGATAACTATCCTCTCCGACATAGGACTCAGCCATATCTGGAAGTTTACTATTAAGTATGGACAGAGAGAAGAAACCATTACAATAGCCACCCCATCCCCAATTGACATGGAAGAAATCGCCTCCATCATAGCCATCCAATAGGAATATATGCGCCCCTCCAGAAGGCAAAGATGCAGTATATGTAACAGGTCTGCCTTGATACAGCTCATCGAGGATCATCTCTTCCCATCTTTCATAGGAGTAACCGCTTTTATAGATAAACCCAGAATAACTTGATTTAAACTTGAAATAATTGTAGATTGCATTTTTGTAGTTATCCAGTGATGCAGTTGTAGAATTCACTCCGAAATTGCTTTTCAAGGCT
>CAMZHP010000033.1 GCA_947306845.1 uncultured Prevotellaceae bacterium | reverse complement strand
ACAAGGCCCACCAGCGACTGGTGAACCCGAAGAACAAACTGAAACTCGACGTCATCGTTGTCGGTACCGGTCTGGCAGGAGCCAGTGCTGCCGCCAGCCTTGGAGAGATGGGCTTCAATGTCATTAATCTCTGTATCCAGGACTCACCGCGCCGCGCACACTCCATCGCCGCTCAAGGTGGTATCAATGCCGCCAAATGCTATCAGAACGATGGTGACTCTGTGTACCGTCTTTTCTATGACACCGTCAAAGGTGGCGACTACCGTGCCCGTGAGGCCAATGTATACCGCCTGGCTGAGGTATCCAACAACATCATCGACCAGTGCGTGGCACAGGGTGTGCCCTTCGCCCGTGAGTATGGCGGCATGCTCGCCAACCGCTCCTTCGGTGGTGCACAGGTGTCGCGTACCTTCTACGCCAAGGGACAAACAGGTCAGCAGTTGCTCCTGGGTGCTTATTCCTCACTCAGCGCACAGGTTCAGGCAGGAAAAGTGAAACTCTACACCCGCTATGAGATGGAGGATGTGGTCATCGTCAACGGACGTGCCCGCGGCATCATCGCCAAGAACCTCGTCACTGGCAAACTCGAGCGTTTCTCCGCCAATGCCGTGGTCATCGCCACCGGCGGCTACGGAAACACATATTTCCTCTCTACCAACGCCATGGGCTGCAACTGCACCGCAGCTGTGCAGTGCTACCGCAAAGGCGCTTACTTTGCCAATCCCTCTTACGTGCAGATTCACCCGACCTGCATCCCCGTCCACGGTGACAAGCAGTCGAAACTGACCCTGATGTCGGAGTCGCTCCGTAACGACGGCCGCATCTGGGTGCCCAAGAAACTGGAGGATGCCAAAGCACTGCAGGCAGGCACAAAGCAGGGATATGAGATTCCCGAAGAGGACCGCGACTACTATCTGGAGCGCCGCTATCCCGCTTTCGGCAACCTCGTGCCTCGTGACGTGGCATCACGTGCTGCCAAGGAGCGTTGCGACAAGGGCTTCGGTGTCAACAACACCGGTCTGGCTGTGTTCCTCGATTTCTCCGAGTCCATCAACCGCCTCGGCATCGATGTGATCATGCAGCGCTACGGCAACCTCTTCGAGATGTATGAGGAAATCACCGATGTCTTCCCCGGAGAGAAAGCCTGTGAGATCAACGGCATGACCTATTATCATCCGATGATGATCTTCCCCGCCGTACACTATACCATGGGCGGCATCTGGGTTGACTACGAACTGCAGACCTCCATCAAGGGACTCTTTGCCATTGGCGAGTGCAACTTCTCTGACCACGGTGCCAACCGCCTCGGAGCCTCCGCTCTCATGCAGGGTCTTGCCGACGGTTACTTCGTACTCCCCTATACCATTCAGAACTATCTCGCCGACCAGGAAATCTGGCCTCGCGTCTCCACCGACCTGCCTGAGTTTGAAGAGGCAGAGAAGGGCGTGGCAGCCGAGATTGACCGTCTAATGAACATCAAGGGCAAGCGCAGTGTCGACTCCATCCACAAAGAGCTCGGACACATCATGTGGGAGCATGTCGGTATGGGCCGCACTGCTGAGGGACTCAAGGAAGGTATCGAACTCATCAAGAAACTCCGCAAGGAATTCGACACCAACCTGTTTATTCCCGGAACCAAGGAAGGACTCAACATTGAGCTCGACAAGGCCATCCACCTCCGTGACTTCTTCACTATGGGTATGCTTGTGGCTTATGATGCCCTCTCACGCAATGAGAGCTGTGGCGGACACTTCCGTGAAGAATACCAGACTGAGGAAGGCGAAGCCAAGCGTGATGATGAGAACTACTTCTACGTAGGCTGTTGGGAATATCAGGGCAGCGAGGACAAAGCCCCTGAACTCATCAAGGAACCTCTTGAGTATGAAGCAATCAAGGTACAAACGAGAAATTATAAGAACTAACAACCATGGCAAAGAATATATCATTTACGATAAAATTTTGGCGTCAGAACGGACCCCGCGAGAAAGGTCATTTTGATTCTCACGAGATGAAGGACATCCCCGATGACACCTCATTCCTCGAGATGCTCGACATTCTCAATGAAGAACTCATCAACGAAGGCCGTGAGCCGTTCGTGTTCGACCATGACTGCCGTGAGGGTATCTGCGGCATGTGCTCACTGTACATCAACGGTACACCGCACGGCAAGACCGAGCGTGGAGCCACCACCTGCCAACTTTACATGCGCCGTTTCAACGACGGTGATGTCATCACCGTAGAGCCCTGGCGCTCCGCCGGCTTCCCTGTCATCAAAGATTGCATGGTCGACCGCGGTGCTTTCGACAAAATCATCCAGGCCGGCGGCTATACCAGCATACGAACCGGACAGGCACAGGATGCCAATGCTATCCTCATCCCGAAGCAGGATGCCGATGAGGCTATGGACTGCGCTTCATGCATCGGATGCGGTGCCTGCGTCGCTGCCTGCAAGAATGGTTCTGCCATGCTCTTCGTCAGTTCAAAGGTAAGTCAGTTGGCCCTCCTCCCACAAGGTCGTCCCGAGGCTGCCAAGCGTGTCAAGGCCATGATGGCCAAGATGGAGGAACTGGGATTTGGCAACTGCACCAACACCCGCGCCTGCGAGGCTGTATGCCCCAAGAACGAAACCATCGCCAATATTGCCCGACTCAACCGAGAGTTCATCAAAGCAAAACTGGCAGACTAAAACCAAATTTAAATCCCCGGCGAATTGCCGGGGATTTTTTATCATTTCTATATCTCTATTTTTGCAGTGGTTATTCCTTATAGTAGTTATTTCTTACAATACACATTTCTTACAGTGGTAATCATAATTCTTAATTCCTAATTCTTAATCCTTCATTCTTTACGATTTTCCACTGACTATTTTCTTGATCTCATTAAGTTTGTTAAGAGCCTCCACAGGTGTGAGATTGTTGATATCAAGACCCAGAATCTCATCCCGCACTTGTGACAGTACTGGGTCATCCAATTGGAAGAAACTCAGTTGCATACCCTCCCTTGACTGATTGATAGACTGAGCTGAAGGTTTTCCTACACTCCCCACTTCACTGTTATCCGCTTCTAATTGCTTCAAAATCACATTGGCACGCCTGACAATGCTTTTCGGCATGCCCGCTATTTCTGCCACATGGATACCGAAAGAGTGCTCCGAACCCCCACGCATCAGTTTGCGTAGGAAAATCACCTTGTTGTCGATTTCCTTCACACTGACATTGTAGTTTTTAATCCGTGAGAAATTCTTCTCCATCTCATTCAGTTCATGATAATGAGTAGCAAACAAGGTGCGTGCCCGTGCCCGCACATGCTCATGAAGGTATTCCACTATTGCCCATGCTATGGAGATACCATCATAGGTGGATGTGCCGCGCCCCAACTCATCAAAGAGCACCAACGAGCGTGATGACACATTATTGAGGATATTGGCCGCCTCCGTCATCTCTACCATGAAAGTTGACTCACCCACTGATATATTATCAGACGCACCCACACGAGTGAAAATCTTGTCCACCATACCGATTCTCGCAGCCTCTGCCGGTACAAAACAACCTATCTGGGCCAACAGCACGATGAGGGCTGTCTGACGCAACAGAGCCGACTTACCAGCCATGTTGGGACCAGTGATGATAATGATCTGCTGACGCTCATTGTCAAGCAGAATGTCATTTGGAACATATTTTTCACCCAAAGGCAGCTGAGTCTCAATCACGGGATGTCGTCCCTGCTTGATGTCGATAACTTCAGAAGTGTCAATGACCGGACGGATATATCTATTTTCCTCAGACACTACTGCATATGACAGCAGACAATCGATACGTGCCACGAGATTGGCATTCATCTGTATGGCAGGGATAAATTCCTGCACGGCCATCACCAGTTCATTGAACAGACGGGTCTCCAGAGAAATGATTTTATCCTCCGCACCCAATATCTTTTCCTCATATTCCTTCAGTTCCTGAGTGATATAGCGCTCCGCCTGCGCCAATGTCTGTTTGCGCACCCACTCTGCCGGCACATGATCCTTATATGTGTTGCGTACCTCCAGGTAATAGCCAAATACGTTGTTATAACCAATCTTCAATGAAGAAATGCCAGTGGCTGCCGCCTCGCGCTCCTGGATTTTCAACAAGTAATCCTTGCCACTGTAAGCGATATTGCGCAATTCATCCAATTCCTCACTTACTCCATTGCTGATGACATTTCCTCTGTTCACCTGCAAAGGAGGGTCAGCCTGAATCTCCCGTGCGATACGGTCGCGGATGGAACGACAGATATTCATTTGCTCACCGATACGGCGCAAAGCCTCGTTGTCGGCACTCATGCAAGCTGTCTTGATGGGTTCTATAGCCTGCAGTGCCACCCGCAACTGCATGATCTCACGAGGTGACACTCTGTTGACAGCCACCTTTGAGATAATCCGCTCCAAATCGTTAATAAGGTGTAACTGCTCATCCACCAACTGCCTGAAATCAGGATGACGATAGAAATATTCCACCACATCGAGACGGTCATTGATGGGCTTCTCATCTTTCAAAGGGAAAATCATCCATCTTCTCAGCATACGACCTCCCATCGCCGTAATCGTCTTGTCTATCACATTGAGCAATGAAAGTCCCTCTTCCTGCATGGGTGAGAGAAGCTCAAGCGAACGAATAGTGAATTTATCCAGTCTGACATATCGTTCTTCCTCAATGCGTGATATAGACGTGATATGCCCTATCTGGTTATGTTGTGTCAGTTCCAGATACTGCAAGATGGCTCCTGCAGCCACCACCCCGCTGACAAGATGGTCAACACCAAATCCCTTCAAATTCTTGGTCTGAAAATGATGCAGCAATTTTTGCCTTGCTGTTTGTTCGGTGAATACCCAGTCATCCAGTTCAAATACACACGCCTTTGTAGCAAACAAACGTTCAAAATCACTTTTTTTTGCTCGGTCATACAGCACCTCCTTGGGTTGGAAACTTCCCATGAGTTTTTCCACATAGTCATATGTTCCCTCACCTGTCAGAAACTCACCTGTAGAGATATCCAAAAAAGCTACTCCGCATGCACCTTTTCCAAAATGAATGGCAGCCAAGAAATTGTTTTCCTTATAATTGAGCACATTGTCGCTCATTGCCACACCTGGCGTCACCAGTTCCGTGATTCCACGCTTCACCAATGTCTTGGTGAGTTTGGGATCTTCCAACTGGTCGCAGATGGCCACCCTCCTGCCAGCCCGAATCAGTTTGGGCAGATAGGTGTCCAACGCATGATGTGGAAAACCAGCCATCTCTGTAGTGCCCGTCGAACCGCCATTGTTGCGGCGCGTAAGGGTAATACCCAGAATTTTAGAGGCAGCCACGGCATCCTCACTATATGTCTCATAGAAATCTCCACAGCGAAACAGCATCAGTGCGTCGGGGTGTTTTGCCTTCAGCGTGAAAAACTGCTTCATCATGGGAGTCAGTCCGTTCTCTTTCTTTGCCATGTAATGATGTGTTTGATACTACAGGTGTAAAAGGTGTAAAATATCTCCTTCCTGCGGCTTCATGGCAAAGGTAATCAAAATATTGGTGAATCAATGAAGAAAACGGTTTTTTATTGATGAAAATAGTTTTCCACAATTAATTGTGGAAAACCCTTTGAAAACTTTATAGAATGCTATCACAAACGTTGCATAACTTTTCATCCACCTCATTTTTATTTTTTAAGTGTTGAAAAAACACACATTCTCACATGTTTTTACTTCACTTATCCACGCACTCTTAGATCAACACTTTATCCACCGAAAGTTATCCACCGTACATAAAAAATGTGGATAATATAATAACTCACGAAATATCAACGAAATAATATCCACAAAAGAATGCACTATCAAGTGAAGAAATCATTCATTTCTCTTTTTTCCATCCTTTTAGTCAGTTATCCACATTTTCCACAGCTTTATTTCTTCTTCTATTTATTTTTTTAATCTTTTCAAATTCAAAATAAAAAAAGAAAGTGCTGAGGAAATGGCATACACCGATAAAAAAGCGATGATGACTAAGAAATAATTGTCTTGATATGGATATCCTATAGCTGTTAGGGCACGGGTGACCAATAGGGGCACTCCGCCACAAATGAAATAATAAATGAGAGAGTGCTGACCAGTCCATTCCATCCATCTGAGACGAGGCAACCAATGGCAGATGGCAGTGATGAGCAAACAGCCAACAATACCGTCGGTCATCAATTGCGCGAATGAACTCACATGAATCGGTTGGCAGGTGAGTAGCAGGGAATGGTTCCAAACCATATATTTGATGATGCTTTCTGCCATAACCATGCATAAGATAGCTGAAGGCCGCTGGATGAATATGAGCCATTCACCATGTCTTCTGAAAAGATATCCTGCAAAAAAGAAAGGCAGCATCAGAAATGCGTTGTGCCAGCACCAAAGATTGGTTGCTGCCCATCGGTCGTTGTCCGACAAATGATACATAGCGGCCATGAAGAGATAGGGAAGGATACACATCACTGCCAAAATCACTAGTTGTTTTTTCCATCTACCTACCAGAAAAGCGAAAATGGTCTCGGCCACTGCCAATGCTGCGACAAACCATGAAGCATGACCAGTGAATACATCGGTATAGGTTTCAACCAGTGTGGTGTCGTCATGCACAAACGCCTTTGGAAGGGCTATGACGGCCGTAAAAGCAAAATAGGGTAGGATAATGCCCCTGACGATGCTGAGAAGCTTGTGGCGCACGGAAAACGCCTTTTTGGGGTTGCTGAAAAGATATCCGGAGATAAAGAAGAATGTGATGAGAACATTATTGACATAAAATGCGTAGGGAATGATTTCCTCTCCAGCATAGTATTTCTCAGTATGGAAGAGCAGGATGGCTATCATACAAAGGCCTCTTGCCCTGTCCGCCCATACCAGGCGTGCTGATGTGGTGTTGCTCACCATAGTGGATCAGTTGACGATGGCTATCTTGCAAACTGTACCTTTCTTTCCCTCAGATGTGGCAGTCATTACCATATAGACGCCAGATGCCACCCGCCGGCCTTCCCCATCGCGGCCATTCCAGGTGAATGTGCCACCGTTGCTGACACCTTCTGCCACTACGGCACCGTTGGCGGTCACTATCTTCACATCGGCATTCATCGACAGACCGGTGATGGTGATCAGCCCTGTATAACCGGGTTGCACGGGGTTGGGATAAGCATATACATGGTCCTTGTCCATCGTCTCGTTGGTGGCAGTGGCGTCACTCATATATGAACATAGTCCATTGTCTGTGCCAAAGAAAACTTCACCTGTCTGGTCATTGATGGCTATCGACTCAATGTTGTCTGAAAGCAGCATGCTGTTGGTGGATAGGAAATGCTGCACCTGCGTCATATTGTCGGCACTGATAAGATAGGCGCCATTGCCGTTGGTGCCAAACCACTTGCGGTTGCCTCCGTCGATGGTGATGCAGGTGATTTCCACACCGCTGAGCAGGTAATCAGCAAAGTTGGTGCCATCGTTGCGGGGCACTTTGATTTGTTGCAACACGGCATTTGAACCATTTGCAATGTCTGAGGCCGGAAGCATGAGCGGACCTATATTGGTGCCTATCCATAAATTACCTTCCTTATCTTCTGCGATGCATTTTACTCCATTGGGATTGAGCGTGCTGCCGTCTTCATTGACAAAAGTGGTGTAATGGTTGATGGCATCGCTTCCTGGATCATAACAATAGAAAGATGGTAAACCCCAATGATTGTTGACAAACCAGAAATACCCTCTGCTGTCTAGAATGAGACACTTCATGTTGGCCAAGCTGCGCTCATTGTCATCCATGAGTATGTTGTGATGGTGAGACTCCCAAGTGCCATCAGTTTTGAGTTCGAGGATGGAAGCATTCTGAGCCAAACTGTTCAGACACCATAGATTGCCCTGTTTGTCAAATTTGATTCCTAATGTAAGGATATAATTGGGATTATTGTCAGGTGTAGAGTACATCAACAGACTGTTCTCGGCATTATAGTGACGGACAAACCTACCGTTGAGGTATTCATAGATTCCTGCCCTTCCTCCTGCAAATACATGATTGGGATCTTTGGGGTCAACATCAATACAGGTGATATCCTGCATGCTGTTGCCGACTGTTTCACCCATGTCATCCTGATATATCATCCAGTTGTTTGTAGTGAATGTTTGTACGGTGGCAGGCCTGAGCAGTTCCGCAAAGGAATCATAACCACCCCCGCAGGTGTAAAGCATATTGTTGGCATATCTCATGGCACCGAAATAGTTGTATTTCGGACCATCGGGACAGATATCGGTAAGTTGCATGGTGAATGTATCGTCCTCAATGATCATGGAGCACAACTTCCCGTCATTCTGGTTGGTCCAATAGCATTTGTTGGTGCTGTCATAAGTAAGTGTTTTCACTCCGTTCAACCCCTTGGAAATCAGTGTGGGACTGCCTGCAGGAGTAATTATCCAGGCATATTGGTTGGTGCCAAGGATGATTTGACCTCCTGATTGTGAGAAAAAACTATAATGGCAATTATACGCATGCTGCCATCCACCGTCAGTACGGCGGTAGACAGTTCCTGGAATGAAGGCAAGCAACTGGTTGTCCAAAACAGCTATTTTTTTTGTTTCTAAGTCTGTTTCCTTTTTCCAGTAGCTCTTGTCAAGCAAGTTATCCTTTATATTGCCTGCGAGGATGCCTTCAGATTCGCTGGAAGCATAGATAAATCCTTGATAGAAGGCGGTGGAGTTGATTTTCTTGCCGAGATTGTAAGTGGCGCTGATTTCAGCATCCACTACATTGATTTTCAAAATCCCGAAATTGGTGGACAAATAGGCTGATGAACCATATACACTGACCTCATTGATGGTTTTTTCTACCATCATCGACTTGCTGTAATAGTCGGAGATATTAATGACATTTCCTTGTTCGTCGAGCAAGTCAATATTTTGATTCTCATAGATGATGATGAGTCGTTTGGCTGCCTGACACCAAGCGATATGGCTGATGTTGCAGTCATTGAGCGCATTCATCTTATCATAGGTCTCCACGCTCTGGTCAGAGGTGTTGTAGGAGAACAGTCCTTTGGAACTGAGCACATACACCCGTTTTCCTGCCGGTTGGATTTCCGTGATGTCGCCATAGGCCAGATAACTGGTCCATGTGCCGATGGCAGCACCATGGGCAACAACGGAACAGACCGTCATCAGCAGAATCAGCAACGAGCGCAGAGCAGTCATCATCTTCAATTGTCAATCTTCAATAAATATTTTGCCAGTTTTTCCACAGCTCTGGCACGGTGGGAGATGCGATTTTTAATTTCCAAACCCAACTGTGCGAAGGTCTCATCATATCCGTCGGGTTGGAAGATGGGGTCATAGCCAAATCCTTCCTGGCCTCTTTTCTCACGGATAATCTGTCCTTCGACTATTCCCTCAAAAAACGAGGTCTTCTCAGAAGGTTCTGTTACCTTCTCATCTTCCTCTTTTTCTATTAACGCAATTACCGTGCGAAATCGTGCCTTCCGATTGTTATTTACTCCTAATTTCTGCAATAGTTTTTGCATATTGGCCACACTGTCATGACCATCACCGGCATAGCGGGCGGAATAGATACCCGGTTCACCACCGAGAGCATCCACTTCCAAACCTGTATCATCGGCGAAACAACTAAGGTGATAATGGTCGTAAACATACTGTGCCTTTTGGAGTGCGTTGCCCTCAAGGGTATCGGCCGTCTCAGGGATATCGTCATGGCATCCGATGTCGGCTAAGGAGAGTATTTCAATGTCATTGCCCAGTATCTGACGTATTTCAGACAGTTTGTGAGCATTGTTGGTGGCGAAGACAATTTTCATGACTTTTCTATTTGTTGTTGTTCTTCTTCTTTTTTGATTACTTTCACTTTCATCTCGTCGAATCCCTCACCATACACACCGATGACACTGCTCTGACTGACAAAGGCATTGGGGTCAATCGATTTGATGAGGCGGAACATCATGACACTCTCCCTCTTGCGGGCGAGGATACAAAGCACTTTCATGTCAGCACCCGAATACCAGCCGTGACCGTCGAGGATGGTGACGCCATGCTGCATCTTTGTACCGATGGCATTGGCGATTTCCTGATATTTTTTAGAAAAGATGAAAAACTGCACTGACTCGCGACGGGAGTTCATCACATAGTCGAGCATGAAATTCTCCACCACCATGGTACACAGACCGAACACGATTTTATAGAGTGCCTCTGTGGTGGTGAAACCACGGGCGAAGATAAACATCGGGAAACTGGCACCGATGATGAGCAGGTCGACGAAGATCAGCACCGTGCCCAGCGACATGTTGTGGTATTTGTTGACAACGGCGGCAACGATGTCGGTACCGCCTGTACTGCCGTTGTGCAGGAAGACGATGGCCAGTGCCGAACCCGTCATGCAACAGCCGATGATGAGCGACATGAAGTCTTGGTCATCCAGCAATTTCACCATGCTTCCATCGTCGTTGGTGACAATATCCTGTGCCACACCGAGCATGGCCGAGAGCATGAAGATGGCATAGATGGTCTTTATGAGGAAGCGCCAACCCAGTATCTTCAGTGCCAGTGCGAGAAGGAGTGCATTGAGTAGGAAGTAAGAATACATGATGGGTATGCCATGCCCGTTGCCGTTGGTGGCATAGAAGATTATGGCTGATAAACCCGTCACACCACCCGTCACAATCTCATAGGGTAGCAGAAAACCTGTCCATCCTATGGTGTAGAGCAGCAGTCCAAGGGTGATGTATATGTAATCCTTCGCTTCGTTAAATATTCTTTTAGTTTCGATGGTCATGAAAACCCTTTATTTAATCACCACATTGACAATTTTCTTCGGGACGATGATGACCTTCATCACTTGTTTGCCACTGATGTATTTCTGCGACCTCTCATCGCTGAGCACTGCCTCTTGGATGGTGGCGTTGTCGGCATCCACGGCAAACTGCATCTGGAATCGGGCCTTGCCGTTGAACGAGATGGTGAGTTGCATTTGACTCTCAACGAGAAATTTCTCGTCATATTTGGGCCATTCTGCATCGCACACCGACCCAGTGCCGCCCATGGCTTCCCACAGTTCCTCAGCGATGTGTGGTGCGAAGGGAGCGATGAGTTTCACCAACTGACAGAGTATCTCAGCATTTCTGCAGCGCTGCTGGGTGAGTTCGTTGACAGCAATCATGAAGGCTGCCACGGAAGTGTTGTAAGAGAAAGCCTCGATATCCTGTGTCACCTTCTTGATAAGTTTGTGCAGGCTCTTGAGCATCTCGGGTGTGGCAGGTTGGTCGAGTGGGAGCAGGGTATCGCTGCTGTCCTTGCCGGCACCATAATAGAGAGCCCAGAATTTGCGGAGGAAGCGGTGGCAACCGTCGATGCCGTTGGTGTCCCACGGCTTGCTCTGTTCCACCGGCCCGAGGAACATCTCATACAGGCGCAGTGTGTCGGCACCGAATCGCTCGACAATCATATCCGGATTGACGACGTTGAACATCGATTTCGACATCTTCTCCACGGCAAATCCGCAGATGTATTTGTTGTCTTCCAGCACGAACTCAGCATCGGCATACTCAGGCCGCCATGCCTTAAATGCGTCAATATCGAGCACATCGGCACTCACGATGTTGACATCCACATGGATGGGAGTCACATCGGCAAAGTTGTCTTTCAGACCGTAGCTGACAAAGACGGGATGGCCTTTCTCCTGACTGGCGGTGTTGTCACGGTAGACGAAGTTGGAGCGGCCTTGTATCATTCCCTGGTTGATGAGTTTCTGGAAGGGTTCTTCCTTGCATGAGTAGCCCAGGTCGTGGAGGAACTTGTTCCAGAAACGGGAGTAGATCAGGTGGCCGGTGGCATGTTCGGTGCCGCCAACGTACAGGTCCACATTCTGCCAGTATGCATCGATGGCTGGGTCGACAAGGGCTTTGTCATTGTGCGGGTCCATGTATCTCAGATAGTAGGCACTCGATCCGGCGAAGCCTGGCATGGTGTTGAGTTCGAGGGGGAATACGGTCACATTGTCGATGCGGCTCTTGTCCACCACCTCATTGTTGACGGTGTCCCATGCCCAGCATGTGGCATGTCCCAGTGGCGGTTGTCCGTCCTCGGTAGGTTTGTATTGCGATACCTCTGGCAGTTCCAGCGGCAGGCAGGTTTCGGGAATCATATAGGGCATGCCATCCTTGTAGTAGGCCGGGAATGGCTCACCCCAGTAGCGCTGGCGTGAGAAGATGGCATCGCGCAGACGGTAGTTGACCTTTACGCGTCCCAGTTTCTTTTCCGTCACATATTCCTTGGTCTTCTGAATGGCTTCCTTCACGGTCAGGCCGTTGAGGGAGAACTCACCGTTGGAACTGTTCATCACGATGCCTTCCTTGGCGTCGAAACTCTCCTCCGAGATGTCGGCACCCTCGATGAGCGGGATGATGGGAAGATTGAAATGACGTGCGAAGGCATAGTCGCGGGAGTCGTGGGCCGGAACGGCCATGATGGCACCCGTACCGTATCCTGCGAGCACATATTCTGCAATCCACACGGGAATTTTTTCTCCGGTGAGCGGGTTGATGGCATAGGAACCAGAGAACACACCGGTCACTTTATGGTCCATTTGGCGGTCGCGTTCGGTGCGTTTCTTCACGTAGGCGAGGTATTCATCCACTTCTGCCTGCTGTTCGGGGGTGGTGAGTTGTGCCACCAGTTCGCTCTCGGGTGCAAGCACCATGAAGGTGACACCAAAGATGGTGTCGGCACGTGTGGTGAAGATGGTGAACTCGATGTCGGAGTCAGCCACGCGGAACTGCATCTCCGTTCCCTCGGAGCGTCCGATCCAGTTGCGCTGTGTCTCTTTCAGTGAGTCGGTCCACTCAATGGTGTCGAGTCCGTCGAGCAGGCGCTGAGCGTAGGCCGACACACGGAGGCACCACTGCTGCATTTTCTTTTGCACCACGGGGAATCCGCCGCGCACACTGACACCGTCGACCACCTCATCGTTGGCAAGCACCGTACCCAGTCCGGCACACCAGTTCACCATGGTCTCTCCGAGGTAGGCAATGCGGTAGTTCATGAGCACCTGTTGCTGTTCCCGCTCACCCATTGCCTTCCATTCGTCGGCGGTGAAGGAGAGTTCTTCGGTGCAGGCCACATCGAGTCCTTCGGTACCTTGGGTCTCAAAATGCTCAATGAGTTTCTCGATGGGCTGTGCCTTCTGGCATTTGTTGCAGTAGAAAGAGCCAAACATCTTCTGGAAGGCCCACTGTGTCCATTTGTAATATCCGGGGTCGCAGGTGCGCACCTCACGGTCCCAGTCGAAGCAGAAACCGATTTTATCGAGTTGCTCACGGTAGCGGTTGATGTTGTTTACCGTCGTGATGGCGGGATGCTGTCCTGTCTGGATGGCATATTGCTCGGCGGGCAGTCCGTAGGCATCATAACCCATGGGGTTGAGTACGTTGAATCCCTGCTGACGCTTGTAGCGGGCATAGATGTCGCTGGCGATATATCCTAAGGGGTGTCCCACATGCAGTCCGGCTCCCGAGGGATAAGGAAACATGTTGAGCACATAATATTTCTTGCGGCTTGGGTCTTCTGTCACTTGATAGGTCTTGCGTTCCACCCATCTTTTCTGCCATTTCTTCTCGATTTCTCTGAAATTGTAATCCATTGTTATTGCATCTTTTGAATTTGACTGCAAAGGTACGATTAAACGAGTGAAAAGCCAAATTTTATTTGAGCTTTTCCGAGTGTGAGTACCTTCGGTGCGAAGCATCAAAGGTAGTGCAAACCGAGAGCAATGCAAAATAAAAAGCAATTTTTATTTTCATTGCCGAGGTGCAGCCTACTTTCGGTGCGAAGCACCAAAGTATCGATTAAACGAGTGAAAAGCCAAATTTTATTTGAGCTTTTCCGAGGTGCAGCCTACTTCAAACTCCGTTCTCCGTGTTTCATTGCTTCACATATCTTTTCCTTATTTCCCCATTCTGATATTTGATGATATTGATGCCAGGAGTCAAATGAGGCAATCTGTTTCCGTTGATGTCGAATATCATCTGAGGTTCCTCAGTTGCTGTTGGCGACAGGATGGCCGATGGTTCCACATCATCAACAATATGTATGAATCTGTTCCAATGAGCAGCGGTGGTGTAATTCTGTAAATTCCCTGACGGCACATGCAGCGTTGCCTTACTATAAGTCTTCTCCCAGAATGTGTATTCACCAATCTCTGCTGGGGTGGAAGAGTGAACATAGATGTCGGCTAAACTGGAACAGCCATAAAAGGCATTGATGCCTATCTTTGTCACATGCTCAGGTATATTGATTTGAGTCAGGCTACAACCGCCAAAAGCAAGAAAACCTATCGATGTCAACCCCTCGGGCAGCGTCACTGATGTCAGGCTGCTGCAATCACAAAAGACATTATTTTCGAGTGCCGTCACACCATCTCCCACCTTTACGTCAGTCATGTTGGTACAGTAAGAAAAAGCACTGCTTCCGAGAATCGTCACACTATTGGGAATAACCATCTCTTTCAGTTGATAGCATTCCAAAAAAGCATAAAAACCGATTGTCTCCGTACCTTCCTGGAGGGCAACACTTGTTATGTTTCCACACTTTGCAAAGGTATAATTTCCAATGTCTTTTACACTTCCCGGTATCGAGACAGAAGTCAGTTCCTTATATCCCCAGAACAAACCATCGGCCAATTTGTCCACACCCTCTGGAATAACCAGTTCCTTTACTTCTTCGCCGTTGATGAAAAGATGCTTGGCTATGGTCAGCGGATTGGCACTCAACCCCGAAATAGATATCTCATCCGACTTGATGCCTTCGAATGAAATGTTGCACCAAACCTGAAGGTTGGGAATATGGACTTCTTTCAGATTATCGCAACCACCGAATGCTCCGGCACCTATTGTTTCCAGTCCTTCGCCCAAAGTCACCGAGTGCAGCAGATCACAATAGTTGAATGCCCCGGCACCTATTGTCTTCACTTGATTGCCTATGATCACCGATTCTGTCTGCCAGCAATGCCAGAATGCCTCATCGCCGATGCTCAGCACACCGTCTTCGATTTCTATCGTCTTGACATTCTGACACATATTGAATGCCTGTTTTCCAATGGTGGTCTTACCGCTTCCTTGAATTTTCACCGCTGTCAATGCTGTGTTGGAAAAAGCCGATTCCCCTATCTCATTGATATTGTTCGGAAAGTTGATGGATTCCAGTTTGAGACATCCTTGAAAAGCAGATACGCCAATATACTCCACTCCCTCAGGGATGATGACTGAAGTCAATGACTCACAGCCCATGAAAGTGGCATATTCTATTCGCTTCACATCATCAGGTATGTTTACTGTCTCAAGATTATTGCAGCCTTGGAATACTGATTGGCCAATATATGTCACCGTCTCCGGCAAGGTGGCACTCTTTAAGCCAGACCGGTTTTTGCATGCGTTGTCGGCAATTCCCACTACAGCATAATCGTCATATCCCAGTTTGAGAGGATTTGGGATCGTCAGTCTTCCCGAAAAATCCTTATCAAGTTCTATCATTTCTGCTGTATGTGCAGTCAGATCGACTTCGTAAGTGACCCTTTCAGTCCTTACTCTAAGAGCATTTGCTTCCAACAAGGTACAAACTATGAAGAACAGAAGGGATAATAGTCTTTTCATTTTTTTCTTATCTAAGTAGCCAATATAGAGATTTGCGGCAAAAATACGATTTTTTTATTTATTCTTGTAACACTTTGGCGGTTTTTGGTGTCTAACATCATGTAAGCGCTTCGTAATAACTTCATTATTAACTAAATTTGAATAGAAAATGAGAAAGATAATATTTGCCATCGTGTGTGTTTTCACCTGCATCACTGGTTTGTCTGCCCAGACAGTGGATGACCTTTTTAAGGAGTTCAAGGACAAGAATAATGTGGAGTGTGTCAATATTCCCAAAGCCTTGTTGTCGATGGCTCCTGCGGTGATGAAAAAGGAAAAAGGCAGCGACTTGGTCAAGAAAATAGACCACATCCGAATTTTGAACATCGAGAACGATGATGCTCTCTGCAAGGAGTTCAAAGCCAGGGCAGCCAATCTGAACAAAAAAGGCTATGAGACCATGGTGAACAGTAATGAGGACAATGAGAAAACCCTCGTTCTGGTGAAGACTAAAGGTAAGACCATCTCCGAGATGGTGATTCTTGCCTTGGAACCATCGGAATGCTCACTGATACAACTGAAAGGGAAGTTCAATTCCAATGATATAAAAGGTTTGCAAACCACGTTCAACTGATCTTTCACAGATTTCTGTTCCACTGTCTTGTCAAAAGGACACTCTTCACCTGTCAATGCAAGCATCTGAGTTCAAGCAACTATTCCTGCCTCTGTCACGCCAGATCTACTGGATGGCGTGGCGGCTGACAGGCAATGCTGAGGAGGCGGAGGACCTGACGCAGGAAGTGTATGCCCAACTTTGGACCAAGCGGGAGTCGCTGTCTGGCATCAGCAACCCCATCGCCTATTGCAGTGTCCTTGTCAGGAACCTCTATCTCAATCAGGTGAGGAAGCAGCGGGTGGAGACCACTGAGATGGCCAGAGAGTTGTTCGTTGTCGACGGAAACATATTGGAGGATGCCATAGAACAGAAACAGGCGTGCGAGCAAGTGATGAGGCTGATAGGACAATTGCCCGAACAGCAACGCAAGGTAGTCACCATGCACGACGTGGAAGGGTGTTCGAATGAGGAGATACGTCAGCAGACCGGACTGGCCTCGACGCATATCAGGGTGCTTCTGAGCCGTGCGAGGAAAACCATCAGACAATTGTTTAAAAACTAACAAAGATGAGAGACACAGATGATATTCTGAGGCGGATAGCCAACAATGAGGCTACGGAAGAGGAGATGAGGGTGGCGGATGAATACCTTCAGAACCTCAGCCAAAGGCTTTCCTCGCAGAT